>DATKAN010000034.1 GCA_035498035.1 Nitrospiria bacterium | reverse complement strand
GAGCGGGTGCTTCGAAAGGCCTCGTGCCCGGTGTTGGTCGTGCGTAAACCGGCGCACGACTTCGCCGGTCCGGGTCACGAGCGGGATCCCGTCCGCCTGGGCCGGATTCTTTTCTGTACCGATTTCTCCGAGCATTCCCGGCGGGCCCTGGACCCTGCGCTCTCCCTGACGGAAGAGTACAATGCCGAGCTCACCCTGCTGCACGTGCTGGAGGACATCCCGGGCCCCTCTGAAACGGCGGAGGCCAGAGCGACGGCGATGGAGCGACTGGAAAAACTGATTTCGCCGGAAGTGCGCAAAACGCTCCGGGTCAAAACCGAGGCGCGAATCGGAAAGCCCTACCAGGAGATCATCCGGCTCGCCCTGGACACCCAAACCGACATGGTGATTATGGCCGTGCGCGGCCGCGGCGCCTTGGATCTGGCCGTGTTCGGCTCGACGACATACCGGGTCATACAGTTGGGACCCTGCCCGGTCCTCGCCGTTCAGGTATGAAAGGCCGGATCCCGGCCGCTTCGAAACCCATCCGCCTCCGCGCCGGTCCCGCGCGGGGGGAAGGCCGCGGGTGATATCCAGCGAATGATCACGGAGGAAACCGCATGAAGATCGCACTGATCGGGGCCACGGGTTTTATCGGGTCGGCGCTGGGCGCCCGGGAGGCGCTGAGGCTGCTGCGCGCGGAACGGGACCTGGACTGGACCCTGCTCAGCCCGTCGGCGGTGATCGCTCCGGGAAAGCGCACGGGAACATCCCGGCTCGGCGCCGATCAACTGCTGGTCGATGCCGGGGGGAAGAGCGAGATTTCCCTCGAGGATTATTCCGTCGCCATGATCGACGAGCTCGAAAAGCCGTCGCACCGGCGCGGTCGTTTCACCGTCGGTTATTGAATCCCCACAGGACCGCCCTTTGCGGGGCGTGGCCTGGGAGAGGAACCCTGTGGCCTTGATAAAAATTCATTATAAGATGGCGATGGCCGCGGCCTTGTTGATCCTGTCCTCGGGTTGTGCGGCTCCGAAACCGATGCCGGCCGAGGCCGCAAAACATGTGGAGTCCGGCGTGAAGCTTCAGGAGAAGGGAGATCTGACCGGGGCGATGGCGGAGTACCGCGCGGCCGTCCGGCTGGACCCCGGCGATGCCGTCGCTCACTATAATATGGGGATTGTTCTCGGGCAAAAGGGGGATCTTGAGGGGGCGATCGTGGAATACCGTTCCGCGATCCGCCTGAATCCCAACGACGAAAATCCGCACATCAATCTTGCGGCCGTTCTTATACGAAAAGGGGAGATCGACCCCGCGATCGCGGAATACCGAAGCGCCCTTCGAATCCATCCGGAGCATGCCGTCGCCCACTACAATCTCGGGCTTTCCCTCGGCCGAAAGGGGGATATCGACGGGGCGATGGCGGAGTACCGCGCCGCCCTTCGCCTGAACCCGAACTATGTCGAAGCCCGCTACAATCTCGGGCGCTCGCTCGTCCAAATGGGTCATTATGAAGGGGCGATGGCGGAGTTCCGCAAGGCCATCGAACTGGATCCGGGCGGGGCCGACGGCCACGTCGGCCTCGGGACGGCCCTTGCGGGCCGGGGAGATCTTGATGGGGCGATGGCGGAATTCCGAACCGCCCTTCGCCTGAACCCGAAGCACGCCGGAGCCCACAATCAACTGGGCCTCGCACTGGCCGAGAAGGGGGATGTTGACGGTGCGATGGCGGAGTACCGCACGGCCGTCGGCCTGAACCCGAACGAGCCCTCCGTCCACATCGTCCTTGGGAATGCCCGTCTTGGAAAAAGGGATTACGACGGGGCGGCGGAGGAGTACCGCGCCGCCCTCCGCCTGAACCCGAAGGAGGCCGCCGCCCACATCGGCCTCGGGCTCGCGCTCGAGCACCGGAATGATCCGGAGGGGGCGATGGCCGAGTTTCGCGAGGGCCTTCGCCTGAAACCCGGGGATGCGGCCGCTCATTATAATCTCGGGGTCCTCCTGCGAAAAAAAGGGGATCTGGAGGGTGCGCTGGCGGAGTACCGCACCGCCGTGGGACTGAATCCTCGTCTCCCGCAGCCCCACCTGGGTCTTGGGGCGGTCCTCCTGGTGAAAAAGGATTATGACGGGGCGGCGGAGGAATACCGCACCGCAATCGCCCTGGACCCGAAGGAGGCCGCCGCCCACATCGGCCTCGGGCTCGCGCTCGAGCACCGGAATGATCTGGAGGGGGCGATGGCCGAGTTCCGCGAGGGCCTTCGCCTGAAACCCGGGGATGCGGGCGGACACGCCAACCTCGGGGCCTTGTTTCGCAAAAAAGGGGATCTGGACGGCGCGCTGGCGGAGTACCGCACGGCCGTGGAACTGGACCCCCGTCTCCCCGCGCCCCACCTGGGTCTTGGGGCGGTCCTCCTGGTGAAAAAGGATTATGACGGGGCGGCGGAGGAATACCGCACGGCTATTTCCCTGAACCCCGACGAGGCCGACGGCCATATGGGTCTGGGGGCCGCCCTTCTGGGCCGGGGCAATCTCGGGGGGGCGATGGAGGAATACCAGAGCGCCGTTCGTCTGAGACCGGAGGATGCGGCGGCTCACTTAAATCTCGGGATGGTTCTCCGCAAAATTGGGGACCCCGAGGAGGCGATCGGGGAGTTCCGTGCGATTCTGGACCGGAACCCAAACCATACGGAAGCCCGCTATTATCTCTGTCTGGCCCTCATGAATCAGGGAAAGCTGTCCGAAGCCGAAAAAGAGCTGGAGGAATTCGAAAGAAGGGCCCCGGACAACCCGCTCAATCGCCGAAAAATTGATGAATTGAAGGAACAACTGAATGGGCATACAATGCCCGACATGTAAATAAAGAAAAGGGTCACGGGGACCTTTCCTTGCGGCTCGGGGGCTTGGGGGATTAAGGGATGGAATATCTCAGCGTCCATTTCCCGGAGACGCGGCGCGTGCTGATCGACGGCCGGGACCAGGGCCGAACGGACCGGACGATCGAGTTGGAAGCGGGCACCTACACGGTTTCGCTGTCGCCGTCGGATGACGTCAAACCGAAGAAGCGAAGGGTCCGGCTTTCAAGGACCTCGCCGATTAGACCGAAGGAGATCACGTTTGCCAAGACCTAGCGTTCCCTCCGGCGCCGCGATCCTCTTCGGTCTCTTCGTCCTCGGTTGCGCGCATGCGCCGGTCAACGCGCCGCTGGACCGCTATCGGCCCGACGCGGGCTACCGCTTCGCCGGTCTTGAGCCGGGCGACAACACCGACTCGCTCTTCGTCGTGTTGACCTTCTCCGGCGGGGGGACGCGGGCCGCGTCCCTTTCCTACGGGGTCCTGAAGGCGCTGAGCGAAACCCCGGTCCTCTGGCAGGGGAAGACGAAGCGGCTCTTGGATGAAGTGGACCTGATCTCGACGGTCTCGGGGGGTTCCTTCACCGGGGCGTACTACGCGCTGTTCGGGGACCGGATCTTCAGCGAGTTCGAGTCGCGGTTCCTGAACCGGGATATCGAGGGAGAGCTCACGCGCGCGCTCTGGAATCCCGCGACGCTGATCCGTCTGGCCTCGCCCTCGTTCGACCGGATCGATCTCGCGGCCGAGCTGTACGGCCGGACGATCTTTGAAGACCGGACCTTCGCCGCCCTCGCGTCCCGCCCCCGGCGGCCGTTTATCGTGATCAACGCGACGAACATGTCGCTGGGGGAGCGCTTCGAGTTCACTCAGGACCGTTTCGACCTTCTGGGCTCGGACCTTTCCTCCTATCCGGTGGCGCGCGCCGTGGCGGCCTCCTCGGCCTTTCCGATCCTGCTCAGCCCGATCACGTTGGAGAATTATCCGAGCCCGCCCGGCTATGAACGGCCCGAATGGGTTCAACACGCGCGGGGGGATTATAACCTGAACCGCCGCCGCTATCTCGAGGCCAAGGAGTGGGAGGCCTACAACGACAAGGCCGATCACCCCTACGTCCATCTCCTGGACGGCGGGCTGGCCGACAACATCGGCCTGCGCTATGTCACGGACTCGATCCGGGACGCCGACCGCCCGGGCGGCATCCGTCAGTTGATCAACCAGGGGAAAATCGATAAAATGGCCGTGATCATCGTCAACGCCCGGACGGAACCCTCCGAGCGCATCGACCGGAAGCCCCGGGCCCCGAACGCGGCCGAGGTGGCGATGAAGACCGCGACCGTGGCGATGGACAACTACTCGTTCGAGACGATCGAGCTGGTCAAGGATATCGCCGATGCGAGGGAGCAGGCCCTTCGGTCGGTCCGGGACTGCCGGGCTCTCCTGGCCCAGCGCTGCCCGGCGGCGGCCCCTCCGCCGGCGCTCAAGGGGATGACGTTTTACATCATCGAGGTGAATTTCGAAAACATCGCCGATCCCGGAGAACGGGAGGAATTCCTGTCGCTTCCCACGAGCTTCAAGCTGGACCCGTCGGTCGTGGACCGACTGGTTCAAAAGGGAGGGGAACTGCTGCGCCAGTCTCCGGAGTTCAAGGCCTTGCTGAAGGATCTTCAGGGAGCCCCCACGGCCCGGTAGCGCGTTCCCTCGTTCGAGGCCGAACGGTTCCATCGACGCCAAACCTCAAATCGAAAGGAGAAGGTCATGAGCCCTGCTCGTTGGAAGTCTTCGTTGTCTTCGCTTCTTGGAATTCTCGTCTCCGTCCTGTTCGCGGTCCATCCCGTATCGGCGGCGCCGGATTCCCAGGCCCTGCCGCAGGGGATCGACGTCCTGATCGAGGGGCCGGAACTCTGTCCTCAGAGCGTGTGCGGCGCCGCGATCTTCATCGGGGGGTTCCGGGGCCGGGTGGATTGGAATCCCTCCGCCACAGGGTTGTTCTGGAGCGCCGTGAATCACGACCCGCTTCCGACGGTTCTCGGGGGGACGGCGGATCTCATTCCCAACCCTGATCGGGCGGTGGATTGGGCCCTGTGGGGACTGCCCGCCCATGAGGGGAAGGTGGAAGGCGGCACCCTCACCTGCGTGATGATCGATCCGGCGAACGGGAACGCCTGCGTCGTGTTCGCCATCGCGGCCGCTCTCTCCATCGACGGCGGTGGGACGGCCTGTTTCAACGGGTACCTCGATCACCGGCCGTTGTATCAGGATCCGAAAAAGATCCCGAAGGTGTACGGATCGCTTTCCACCGAATGCCCCTGAACGGGAAGAGAGGGCTTTATGAATCAACGAATCGGACTCCTGACGGGGGCCAACCGGGGAATCGGGTATGAAGTCGCCCGGCAGCTGGCCGAGAGGAATTGGACGGTGATCCTGACGGCGCGCGACGAGGCGAAGGGCCGGAAGGCCGTCGAGGACCTCGCCCGCCCCGGATTCGACGTGCGGTTTCATTGGCTGGATGTTTCGGACCCCGAATCGATCCGTCGCCTGGCCCGCGACCTTGCGGCCGACCCCGGCCGGCTGGACGTCCTGGTGAACAACGCCGGAATCCTGGAAGACGACGACAGGGGTTCGGACCGCGTCCCGATCGGGACGCTTCGCGCCACGATGGAGACGAACTTCTTCGGCCCGTTTGAGCTTTCCCAGGCGCTGCTTCCGCTGCTGAGGAAGAGCGACGACGCCCGGATCATCAATGTATCGAGCGGCCTGGGCCAGCTGAGTGACGGCGGGGGCGGCTACCCCGCCTACAGCATCTCCAAGGCCGCGCTCAACATGATGACGGTCCAGTTCGCCGAGGATCTCGGCGGCCGGGTCAGGGTGAACTCGGTCTGCCCCGGCTGGGTCCGGACCGGGATGGGCGGGCCGGGGGCGCCGCGGAGCGTCGAGAGGGGGGCCGAATCGATCGTCTGGCTTGCGACCGATCCGAAGATCCCGAACGGGAAGTTCATCCGCGACCGGAAGGAGATCGGGTGGTGAAGAGGGACCGGGCCGGATCGGAGGGGGATTCATGACGGCCTTGGAGGACGATTTTTGCGACATCATAAAAAAGGCCCGGACCGGCCAGGGGCGGTCGCTGGCCGAGGTGGCCCAAGAAGTCGGCCGTCCGGAGACCGAGGTCCGACGCCTCGAAAGCGGGGAGCGCCCTCCGACAGGGCCGGAGGTCCGGGCCCTCGGCGAGGCCCTGGGCCTGCGGGTCCACGCCCTGGAGGATATCGCGATCCGGGGCTGGAGGCCGAAGCCGCCGGGGGCGTGGGTCGATACGGACGGTCCGGTCGTGACCGTCCGGGGGGATTACGGCGGGTATGCCGTCAAGGGTTATATCTGTTTTGACCCGGTATCGAGGGAGGCGGTCCTGATCGACACGGCATACGATGCGACCGAGATGCTCGCGCAGGTCCGGCGGCGCGGCCTGAGGCTGACCGGGGTCTGTTTAACCCACGGCCACGCCGATCATGCCGGGGGACTGGATCGCATCGTGGCGGAATGGCCGGTGCCGGTCTATCTGGGTGAGGGCGACCGTGCGCTGCTTTCCTCGAAACCGCCGGAGGGCCTGCTCGCCCCTCTTTCAGACCGGACGACCCTTTGGGTTGGAACCCTGAAAATGGAGGCCCTGGCCACGCCGGGCCATACCCTTGGAGGATACTGCTACCGTGTGTCCCCCGCCGGGCGGAATTTCTGCTTTGTCGGGGACACCCTTTTTGCCGGGTCCATCGGACGTTCCAATCCCCCCTCGCTCTACCCCGTGCATTTGGCCTCCGTTCGGGAAAAACTGCTCGCCCTTCCGGAAGACACGGTATTGTTTCCCGGCCACGGCCCGGCCACAACGGCCCGGGAACAGATGGATCACAACCCGTTTGCCTAGTCCAGGCCCGGAGGATCCCGTAGGGGAGTTTTTTATCTTTACAAGCGGGTAGGCGAAACGGGGCGCCGGATCAGCGGTTCAGCGCCGGCATGTGCTGTTCGGGATAGCGCGTCCCCGCGGCCGCGCCGAGGGGCGCGACTTCATCGATCGAGGCGAGATCGTCCTTCGTCAGTTGAATCGCGAGCGCGCCGACGTTCTCCTCCAGATGGGGGATTTGGGTCGTTCCCGGAATCGGCACGATGTCGGCTCCGCGGGTCAGCAGCCAGGCCAGCGCGAGCTGCGACGGCCGGCAATGCTTCCGGCCGGCGATTTCCTCGATCCGTTTCACGAGGCCCAGGTTCCGCCGGAAATTTTCGCCCTGAAAGCGGGGGAAGATCCGGCGGCGGTCGTCCGGCTCCAGGTCCTCGGCCTTGCGAATCTTTCCGCTTAAGAACCCGCGCCCGATCGGGCTGTAGGCGACGAAGCCGATGCCCAGCTCGCGGCACAGCGGCAGGATCTCGTCCTCGGGCTCCCGGCTCCAGAGCGAATACTCGGTCTGAAGCGCCGCGATCGGATGGACCGCCCGGGCGCGGCGGATCGTGTTCGGTCCCGCCTCCGAGAGCCCCAGATACCGCACCTTGCCCTCGCGCACAAGCCCGGCCATCGCCCCGACCGTTTCCTCGATCGGCGTGGCCGGATCGACCCGGTGCTGATAGTAGAGATCGATCGCCTCCACGCCCAGCCGCTTGAGGCTGGCCTCGCAGGCCGATTTGACATAGTCCGGTTTCCCGTTTATTCCAAGAAAGCTGCCGTCGTTTCCCCGGACATTGCCGAATTTGGTGGCCAGGACCACGCGGTCGCGGCGGTCCCGGATCGCCCGGCCGACCAGCGTCTCGTTGCGCCCGACCCCGTACATGTCGGCCGTGTCCAGAAAATCGATCCCGAGGTCCAGCGCGCGGTGGATCGCCTTGATCGAATCCGCGTCGTCGTGCCGGCCGTAAAACTCGGACATTCCCATGCAGCCCAGCCCGATCGCCGAGACGGCCAGTCCGCCATTTCCCAGGGGTCTTTTTTGCATGATCCCGTCTCCCCCGCCCCGAAGCAAGCCTAAGCCCGCTTCCGGGCGTCCAGTTTCCGCTTCAGCTCGCCCGGTTTGAAAACGCCTTCTTCGGTGATGATCCCGGTAATGTATTTCGCGGGGGTGACGTCGAAGGCCGGGTTCGCGGCCTCCACGTTGGCGGGGGCGACCCGGACCTTTCCGAAGATCGTCGTCACCTCCTCCGGGTTCCTTTCCTCGATGGGGATGGCCTCGCCGGAGGCGATCGAGAAATCGATCGTGGAGGTCGGCGCCGCGACGTAAAAGGGGATCCGGTGGGCCTTGGCCAGCACCGCCACGGAATAAGTGCCGATCTTGTTGGCGGTGTCCCCGTTGGCCGCAATCCGGTCGGCCCCGACGAGGCAGAGCCGGACCGTTCCCTTCTTCATGAAGGCCCCGGCCATGTTGTCCGCGATCAGGGTGGCCGGGATCTTGTTCTGCTGGAGCTCCCACATGGTGAGCCGCGCGCCCTGGAGGACCGGCCGTGTCTCGTCGACCAGGACCTTGAACCGTTTTCCTTCTTCCCACGCCGTGAATAGGACGCCCAGCGCGGTTCCGTGTCCGCCGGTCGCGAGGGCGCCGGTGTTGCAATGGGTGAGGATCGTATCCCCCTCCTGGACGAGCCGTGCGCCGTGGCGGCCCATCGCGAGGTTCCGCTGGATGTCCTCGTCGTGGATCGCCCGGGCCTCCTGGACGAGCCGTTCCTTGATCGACTCGACCGGCCGGTCCTTGTGGATCTGGAGGACCTCGTTCATGCGGTTGAGGGCCCAGAACAGGTTGACGGCCGTGGGGCGCGTCGAGGCCAGAGTGTCACGGATCGGTTTGAGCTGACGGGCGAGGTCGTCGTAGGTGCCGGCCCGGATCCCATTGGCTCCGAGCGCGTAGCCCATGGCCGCCGCGATGCCGATGGCCGGCGCGCCCCGCACCCACAGCTCCTTGATCCCCTTCGCCACGGTCTGATGATCGGGACAGTCCACCCAGACCACTTCGCCCGGAAGACGGGTCTGGTCCAGCATGCGGACGACGGGGCCGTTGGCCCCCAGGTGCCATTCGATCGGTGAGAACATGAAGGCATTGTAATAAAAAATCAGCGCCCCGGTCAAGCGAAGGCCGGAGGCCGCGTGCGAAACCGAGTCGGCGTCGGCCCGGGCACGACGTCGGCCGGGATCGGACCCGGACCGGGGGCTCGGCCCCACAGGTCAAACGTAGTTTCATTGACATTTCGCATTCGACCTGATATTCTCAAACCTCGTCTATGGTCATCGCGGTCCCGAAAGAAATCAAGGACAACGAGTATCGGGTTTCCCTGACGCCGGAGGCGGTCCGCACGGTCGTCCGCTCGGACCATCGGGTATTGGTGGAGCGGAACGCGGGCCAAGGCAGCGGGTATTCCGACCAGGCCTATCTTGCAGTCGGCGCGGAGATCGTAAACGATCGGGCCCGGTTGTTCGGGGAGGCCGATCTGGTCGTGAAGGTCAAGGAGCCCCAGGCCTCCGAATATTCCCTGCTGCAAAAGGGCCAGACGCTCTTCACTTTTCTTCACCTCGCGGCCGACCGGCGCTTGACCGAGGCGCTGCTTCAGCGCGAGGTGATCGCCATCGGCTACGAGACGATCCAAGCGCCGGACGGATCGTTGCCGGTGCTTCGACCGATGAGCGCGATCGCCGGGCGGATGTCGGTCCTGATGGGCGCCTTCTATCTCCAGAAGATTCATGGGGGGAGCGGGGTGCTCCTGCCCGGGGTTCCGGGCGTGCCGCCGGCCCGCGTCGTCGTTCTGGGCGCCGGGACGGTCGGAACCAACGCCGTCCAGATGGCATTGGGACTGGGCGGACAGGTGACTCTGTTCCATCGGGAGACGGATCGCCTTCAGAACCTGGAAGAGGCGGCGGTGACCGGCAAGGTCATCCTTCGGCTCTTGAAACCGGAGCTGATCGAGCAGGCGGTCCAGAGCGCGGATCTGGTGGTCGGCGCCGTGCTGGTGACCGGGGCGAAGGCCCCCAAACTGGTCGGCCGGAGCCTCGTGGCCGGGATGCGCCGCGGTTCCGTGATCGTGGATGTCTCGATTGATCAGGGCGGGTGCATCGAGACCTCCCGAGCGACGACCCATTCGGATCCGGTTTACGTCGTGGACGGCGTGATCCATTATTGCGTCGCCAACATGCCGGGGGCCTTTCCGCGGACCGCGACATCGGCCCTGGTCGGCGTCACGCTGCCGTATCTATTGGAATTGGCCGATCTGGGTGTGGCGGCGGCCTGTCGCCGCGATCCCGCGTTGGCCAAGGGGGTCAATATCTACAAGGGAAAGGTCACGAGTGCGGGGGTGGCCGAGGCCCATGGATTGAAATACGAGGAATGGCGGTGAGGAGTAAAGAGTGAGGAGTGAGGAGACGATACGTTTTCTCCTCACTGCTCACTACTTACTATTCACTTTGAAAAACGGGGCGTAGCGCAGCCCGGTAGCGCGCCAGCTTCGGGAGCTGGATGTCCGCGGTTCAAATCCGCGCGCCCCGAAAAATTTGCACCGAAAATTTTTGGATCATTGGAGCATTGGAAAATGGACAGGGCCCACAATGCGGTCCATTTTCCATTGCTCTAATGTTCAGGGATCGGCTGCGTGATGCAAATCCGCGCGCCCCGACCGGTTTTATTTGAAAACGAATCGATCCGAATTTTATTGACGGGTCCTGTATAGACGTCACGTCGTCTGGAAGGGGCCCGTTTTTTTGTCTTTTCATGCGGTTTGATCCTTATTTCTGCTCGAAGCAACCCGCCGACTTTCTTGACAGCAATCAAACTCTCCGCTATTTTTTATTAATTGAGCGTTCGGGTGTTGGAAACCCGGGAACGGAGGGTGAACGATGAAATCCGCAGATATGACCGTAACGATGGTGGGCAGTTACGATATGAGCCTTGTCTTCCTGTCTTATGTTATCGCGGCCGTGGCCTCATTCGTCGCGCTCGATCTGGCCGGGCGCGTGACGGCCAGTCAAGGTTCGGCCCGGAAACTCTGGCTCATGGGGGGGGCGATCGCCATGGGGGTTGGAATATGGTCGATGCACTTTATCGCCATGCTGGCGTTCAGTCTGCCGGTGACGGTTTCCTATGACACGATGACGACGGCGGCTTCGCTGCTGGCCGCGGTCGCGACATCCGGAATCGCGCTGTTCATCGTGAGCCGGGACGCCATGGGCCTGGTCCCGCTGGTTTCCGGATCCGTTCTTATGGGGGTCGGCATCGGGACGATGCATTATACCGGAATGGCGGCCATGCGGCTTGACGCCACCATGTGGTACGACAGGACCTTCTTTGCGGCGTCCATTGTCGTGGCGATCGTGGTGTCGCTGGTCGCGCTGTGGCTCGCCTTCCATCTACGGGGCGAGACCAGCGGAATCGGGACCTTGCAAAAGATCGTGAGCGCGCTGGTGATGGGGGCGGCGATCGTGGGCATGCATTTCACGGGTCAGTTGGCCACCAACTTCACGCCCACCGCGGCATCGATGGGGGTCCAGGGGGCGGCCGCCGCCTCGGGACGTTCCGGGCTGGCCGCGGCGGTGGGGATAACGACGGGTTTGATTCTGTGTCTTGCATTGGTGAGCTCCTTTCTGAATCGGAAGACCGATTCCCACGTGCCGAAGCAGGCCGGGGTCTCGCATTGAACGGTTCAAAACCCCCGAGTGCTTTCCGGGCTCGGGGGTTTCCATCTTGACTGTCTTCCCATCCATCCTAAATCTGGGACCGCTTCGTGAGCCGGGCGAATCATAAAAGGGCGGGGCTGAGTCTGACCTTAAAGTTCATGCTCTTTGTGAACTCGCTCTTCATCGTCATGGGCTCGATCCTGGCCGTCATCCTCATCATCGGTTTCAACCGGTCCTCCCAGGAACAGCTCCAGGAGCGGGGCCTGGTGATCGTTAATAATATCGCGCGGAGCAGCCTGGACGCGATCTTGCAAAAGGACCCGTCTTCCCTGAAACAGATGATCAAGGGGATCGGTGAGGAAACCGATCTGGCCTATATCGTCGTGGTGAATTCCATGGGCGAGGTCGTGGCCCACACGGATGAATCGGAGGTCGGAAAAACCCTCAACGATCCTCTCACCCAGCAGGCCCTGAGGATCGACCGACCCAACGTTTTCCGTTATACTCTGGGGTCGAAGGACTTTTACGATATCGCGGCCCCCGTCTTTACCGGCGATCCTTCCGCGCCCTCGGAGGGTCAAAAGGGCGAAGCGGCCCCGGGTTCCAATAAGGCCGGAGTGGTCCGTCTAGGGGTTTCGCTGCAGCGCCTGGAGGATCAATTACGGCACTCGCTCGTCCTGACGGTTTCGGTCCTGGGAATTCTGGTCGGATCGGGGGTGTTTATATCCCTGTTTTTCGTCCGGCTCATGATCGCACCCTTGCAACGGATGACGCAGGTCGCCTCCCAGATCGCCGGCGGGAATTTCAGCCACACGGTCGAAGCCGCCACGGACGACGAGGTTGGGATTCTGGCGGGCGCTTTCTCGCAAATGTCGACCAGCCTGAAAGGAATGATACAGCAGATCCACCGCCTCTCCCAGCAGGTGGCTTCCGTGGCGGGGGAAATGCTGGCCGATGCCAAGCGGGTCAGCGAGGGTGCGGACCGTCAAGCCCGGGAGGCCGAAAGAACATCGTTTTCGATCGAGGAGATGAACGACGCCGTCGAGAGCACCTCGGAGGACCTCGACAGCCTCTCCTCCTCCGCGGAAGAGACCTCTTCATCGCTGCTGGAGATGAGCGCCTCGATCGACCAGGTGTCCGAAAACGCGACCACGCTCTCCGCATCGGTGGAGGAAAGCGCCGCTTCCCTGGGTCATATGTCCGACTCCATCCGGCGGGTGGTGGAGCGTGCCGAGGCCCTGTCAAGCAGCGCCCGGGAGACCACCGCGTCGTTCGGGCATATGAACAGGTCCATTCGGGACGTGGAAACCAGCGCGAAGGAATCCGCTCGCTTGACGGAAACGGTTAGCCAGGATGCCGGCGAGCTGGGGACCGTATCCATCGAGAAGACCATCGAGGGCATGGAACGGATCCGGATGACCGTCGAAAAGGCGTCGCAGGTAATCCATAAGCTGGGCGAGCGCACCGAGCATATCGGGACGATTTTGACGGTCATCGAAGATGTGACAAACCAAACCAATCTGCTGGCCCTGAACGCCGCCATCCTGGCCGCGCAGGCGGGGGAGCAGGGGAAGGGCTTTTCCGTCGTGGCCGGCGAGATCAAACAGCTGGCGGACCGAACCTCGGCCTCCACGAAGCAGATCGCCCAGCTGATTCAGGACGTTCAATCGGAGGCCAAAGAGGCGGTCGCGTCGATCCAGGAAGGCGCCCGGAGCGTGGAAGACGGAATCCGTCTTTCCGGCAGCGCGCGGGATTCGCTCGCCAAGATTCTGGTCGGATCCAAACAGTCCTCCGAAATGTCGCGCCGCATTGAAAAACTGACCGTTGATCAGGTTCAGTCCACCGTCCAGGCCGTTCGGCTCATGGAAAAAATGAACGCCTTGACCGGAGAGGTCAACGCGATCATGAAAGAAATGGAAAGCGGCATCCTCAATATCATGAAGGCCGCCGCCAGGATGCGATCGATCACAGAACAGGTCAAAATCTCCACGGAAGAGCAGGCCAACGGCAGCAAACAAATCAGCGGCGCCATGGGGAACGTGACCCTGCGTATTCAACAGATCGCCAAGGCCATGACCGGACAGAAGCAGGGCCATGAGGTGATCCGGAAGTCGATTCTGGAAATTCATCAGATCGCCCAGCAGAGTGTGCCGATGGCCCAGAAGATGAGCCGGTCGGTGGAGGAGGTCTTAAAACAGACGGAACGGCTGAGGGAGGAGATGGCCAGATTCAAAATCACCTGATCCTCCCCCGTGTATTTCCCGTCCCCCCGCCATGGATCCCACCCTCCGGTCTCAAGCCTAATCCGGTCGCCTCGCCCGACCGGTCCTCCCCGAGACTTCGGTCGGCGCCCGATGAATTTTCTTGCCATACGGGCCGTTGTTTATTACAATAACCGCCATCGAAGTTCGGTCTCGATTCGCTCATCTTTTTCCCCCAGATCTCGAAAACCGGGAGAAGGGTCGTGTCTTTATTCGTTTATGCCTGTTTTTGCCGAGATTCTTGTCAGCGGGCGGGTTCAGGGTGTCTATTTCCGGGCGTTCGCGCAGGAGGCGGCGCTACGACTGGGCCTGACCGGTTTCTGCCGCAACCTGGCCGACGGCGCCGTTGAGGTGGTGGCGGAGGGGGACCGGGAGGTGATCGAGATCCTGATCGATCAATTGCGAATCGGACCGCCACGCGCGAAGGTCGAGGCGATCCAGGTCAACTGGAAAACGGGCGAGAAAGGCTTTAAGGATTTTTCGATCCGATATCGTTCCTAGCCGTCCGTCATCACGACGCGGCCAACGCCAAAAGCAGAGGGGCTCCGACATGACCAGTTTTTCCGACGACGAGGATAAATCCAACCGCCTGGACGAGGAGTCCGAGCCGGTCGAGGCCGGCCTGGACGAGGGGGCGGAGGAGAAGCCCGAGGCCGAGCCGGCCGAAACGATGGACGCCATCAAGAGCTACCTGAAAGAGATCCGCAAATCGGTCCTGCTGACCTTTGAGCAGGAGCAGAATCTTGGAAAGCGGATTCAGGAGCAAGGGGACGAGGACGCCCGCCGTCAGATGATCGAGTCCAACCTCCGTTTGGTGGTGAGCATGGGCAAGCGCTACATCAACCGCGGCCTGCCCTTCTCGGACATCATCGAAGAAGGAAACATCGGGCTGATCCGCGCCGTTGAAAAGTTCGATTACAAGCGCGGTTTCAAGTTCAGCACCTACGCCTCCTGGTGGATCCGGCAGGCCATCGAACGGGCGATCATCAATCAGAGCAAGATGATCCGTCTGCCGGTGCATGTGGTCGAGAAGCTCAACCACTACATGGCCATCTCGGAGCAGTTGATGCAGGAGATAAATCAAGTTCCCAGCGCGAAGGAAGTGGCCCGCCGGATGAAGGTCAAAGAGGACGAAATCCTGGAAATCCAGCAGCTCATTCGAAAAACCTATTCGCTGGACAGCCCGATCGGGGGCCGGGAGGACACCTCGCTGAAGGACGTCATCGAGGACACGTCGCAGATGCCGCCCTCGATCATGGCCATCGGAATCCGAAACCGGGAAGAGATCGAAAAATGGCTCGCGACGCTCAAAGAGAACGAACGCAAGGTGGTCACCCTGCGCTTCGGCCTGGCCGGCGAGATGTCGCATACCTTGGAGGAGATCGGAAATGTTTTCGGCCTGACGCGGGAGCGGGTTCGGCAGATCGAGCACTCGGCCATCACCAAGCTGCGCGCGATCATCGACCAGAAGACGATCAAACCGGAGGAGATCCTCTGATGAACCCCCCGCGTCCTCAACGCCCGGGCCGGCTCAACGGCCTGAAATCGGCGATTCGCGAAATCCCGGACTTCCCCAAGAAGGGGATCCTTTTCTACGATATCACGACCCTGCTCAAGGACCCGAAGGCCTTCTCCGCGATCCTGGAGGCCCTGACCCTTGCCTACAAAAACACCGGCGTCCATAAAGTGGTCGCCATCGAGGCGCGGGGCTTCATCTTCGGGGCCCCGCTGGCGCACCTGCTGAACGCCGGGTTCGTTCCGATGCGGAAACCGGGAAAATTGCCGGCGGACGTGTACGAGTCCACCTATTCCCTGGAGTACGGAAAAAACACGATCGCCGTGCATCGGGATGCGATCGCGCGGGGCGAGCGCGTTCTTCTCGTGGACGATCTGCTGGCGACGGGCGGCACGATGGCGGCGGCGGTGGACCTGGTCCGGCAGCTGGGCGGCGAGATTTGCGGCCTGGCCTTCCTGGTGGAGCTCACCGAACTGAAGGGTCGTGATAAATTAAAGGATCACGATATCCTCTCCCTGATCCAGTATTGACCCCCTCGCGCCTATGTCCCCGCGTTGATTTGTGCTACAATTATATCCATTCGGAAGGCCGCGATGGAACCTCTCGGGATCTCCTTTCTCTGGCATCACCACCAGCCCTATTATAAAGACACGCTCACCGGCGACTACAGGCTTCCGTGGGTCCGCTTGCACGCGATCCGGGCCTATCACGACATGGCCGCGGTGTTAAAAGACTTTCCGGAGATCCGCGTCACCGTGAACCTGGTCCCGTCGTTGCTGCTCCAGTTGCAGGATTACGAGGAGGGGAGGGCCAGGGATTTGTTTCTGGAGAAGACGCTCAAGCCGGCCGCGGACCTTGATCCGGAAGAGCGGCGTTTCCTTTTGCGGTATTTTTTCATGGCCAACCGGGAGACGATGGTGGAACCCTGGCCGCGGTACGACGAGCTCCTGCGGCGACGCGGAGTCCGTTGGGATGAGGACGGCCTGCGATCCGTCGCCGGGGGATTCGGGCCGAAGGATTATCGGGACCTCCAGGTGCTATTCAACCTGGTCTGGTTCGGGTTCAAGGCCGTGGAGCGGTCGCCGACGCTTCAGGAGCTCCGGCGAAAAGGCCGGGATTTTACGGAAGCGGACAAGGCCGAGGTGATCCGATGCCAGCAGGACGTGCTCCGGGGCGTGATCCCGCTTTACCGTGACCTGGAGTCGGCCGGTCAGATCGAGCTGACCACCAGTCCGTTTTTCCACCCCATCCTGCCCTTAATCTACGACACCGATATCGCGCGCCGGTGCATGCCGCACGCGACCCTGCCGGAGCGTTTCCAGGCGCCGGAGGACGCGGGGGCGCAAATCCTGCGGGCGGTGGAGTACCACGCCCGGCGGCTCGGACGCAGGCCCCTGGGCTGCTGGCCGTCGGAAGGATCGGTCTGTCCCGAGATCATCCCGCTCCTGGCCGAGGCCGGCATCCGGTGGATCGCGACGGACGAGGAGATCCTGCTGCAGTCGTTGCCGACCCGTTCCCGGCTCGAGGCGCTCTACCGGCCCTATCTTGTGGAGTCCGAAGGCCGGGAGCTGGCGATCGTGTTCCGGGACCAGGATCTGTCCAACCGGATCGGATTTTCGATGGGGCGCATGGACCCCCGCTCGGCCGTCGACGACTTATTCAAGCGGTTTCAGGCCATCCAGGATGCCACGGCCGGTCAGGCCGGCCGCGCGCTGGCGACGATCATCCTGGACGGGGAAAATCCATGGGAGTATTATCCCGAGGGCGGAAAACATTTTCTGAACGAACTGTACGGACGCCTTTCCGCCTCAGATCGTTTCCGGACCGCCCGAATCACGGACGCGATCGAATCCCAACCGCCCGCGCAGCGGATCGGCCGTCTCCATTCCGGCTCCTGGATTCATCATGATTTCGACATCTGGATCGGCTCCGAGGAAGAGAACCAGGCCTGGGATTACCTGAACCGCACTCGCAGGGCGCTCGGCCCTCTCCTCAACGACGGCGCCGTCCCGGCGGCGCGGCGCGAGGCGGCGCGGGAGGCGATCTACGCGGCCGAGGGCAGCGACTGGTTCTGGTGGTACGGGGACGATTTCTCCAGCGCGCACGACGAAGAGTTCGACCGGCTGTTCCGGGATCACCTCGCCGGCGCCTTCCGGCATCTGGGACGGGAGGTCCCCGAATACCTGTCGCGGCCCATCATCCACCTCCACCCCGCCAAGCACGTGGACGAGCCGGTGAACTTCATCCATCCCACCTTGGACGGAAAGCGCACCACCTATTTTGAGTGGCGGGGGGCCGGTTTCTACGACGCGACGCGTCGCAGCACGCGGTTCGGAGAGGCGATCCTGATCTCGGCCATCTTCTATGGATTTGATCAGACGCATTGTTACTTGCGCATCGATCCGGCGGAGGGTTGCGGTCCGGAAAAACGCAAACGGTATGAGCTCCATATCCATTTCTTCAACGGTCCGGTGGAGTATCGCTGGGTGATCCCCTGCGCCCCGGCCGAAGCGCCGCGGGTGGTCGTCCACCGGAGCTCGGACGGGATTCGCTACGAGCCGTTGGGAGAGGCGGGCACCCTGGCCATGGGTAAAATCATCGAGCTGGCCCTTCCCTTCGCGTGGCTGGGCTGGAAGCCGAAGGAACGGCGGCATTTTATTCTCGAGATCCGGGAAAAAGAGAAGGTGATCGCCACCTATCCTCCCAACGGCTACCTCACGCTTGAGGTGCCGGATCGGGACTTTGAACAGTTGATGTGGAGCGTTTGAAAGGAGGAGTTTACCGACGATGCCTGAGTTGCGGAAAGACCCGATTGTCGGACGATGGGTGATCATCGCCACCGAACGCGGCAAGCGATCCAACGACTATCGTCCCGTGGGCCCCGCCCCGGGGATGGAACCCCGTTTTTGCGCGTTCTGCCCCGGCAACGAGGACAAGACGCCGCCCGAGATACTGGCCTACCGCCCGGAAGGCTCGAGACCGAACACGCCGGGGTGGACCGTCCGGGTGATTGCGAACAAATTTCCGGCCCTTCGGGTCGAAGGGGGGCTCAATCGTGAAGGAGAAGGGATTTACGACAAGATGAACGGTGTGGGCGCGCACGAAGTGTTCATCGAAACTCCGGATCACAAGCAGACCCTGGCCACTCTCGCCGCCAAGCAGGTGGAGGATGTCCTGTGGAGCTTCCGCGACCGGATCCTGGATTTGAAAAAAGACAAGCGGTTTCGCTTCATCCTGCTGTTCAAGAACTACGGCGAGGCGGCGGGGGCCAGCGTTGAGCACGGACATTCTCAGCTGATCGCCATGCCCATCGTCCCCCAAAACGTGCTCGATGAGCTCAAGGGTGCAAAGGAGTATTACAATTTCAAGGAACGATGCATCTTTTGCGATATCGTTCGCCAGGAACTGACTTCCAAGGTCCGCCTGGTGAGCGAGAATGAGCATTATGTCTGCATCGCCCCGTATGCGGCCCGCTTTCCCTTCGAGACCTGGATCCTTCCCAAGACCCACGATCCGTATTTTGAAGATTCGCAGAAATATGAATTCGAGGCGCTCTCCCGAATTTTAAGCGATACGTTGAAGCGCCAGAACAAGGCCCTCAACAACCCCCCCTACAATTTCATCATTCATAGTTCGCCGTTTAATCAAGCCTATCACGATGAGGATTATTATCACTGGCATCTGGAGATCATGCCGCATGTGACTCAAATTGCGGGTTTCGAAAGAGGAACGGGGTTTTACATCAACCCGACGCCCCCGGAAGAGGCCGCAAAGTTCCTCCGCGAAGTGGAGACGGGGGATTAGTGCGGATCCTTTTTGCCGCATCGGAAGTCACTCCCTTTGCCAAGACCGGCGGCCTGGCCGATGTGGCCGGGGCGCTCCCGGCCGCCCTCGCCCGATCGGGGCACGAGGTCAAGGTGGTGATGCCCCGCTACGGCGCGGTGGATGAAAAACGCTGGGGACTCCGGTCGCGGGGCGATTTCACGGTTCGATTGGCGGGGAAAGACTATCCATTCGGACTTTGGTCCGCGCCCCTTCCCGATACCCCGGTCGAGGTCCTGTTTGTGTCGCACGAGGGTCTATTCGGGCGTCAGGAGCTGTACCAGGAAAAAGGCAAGGACTATCCCGATAATCTGGAGCGGTTCGCGGCCTTCAGCCGGGCCGTACTGGAAATACCGAAACGGCTGGACTGGTCGCCCGACGTTCTGCACGGGAACGACTGGCAGACGGCGCTGGTCTTCGTCTACCGGCGGGTTTTCTTTCCCGCCGAACCCCTCTACCTCAGGACCGGCCTCTTGTTTACGATTCACAACCTGGGCTACCCGGGCCTGTTTCCGGGGAGCGAGTTCGCCCGGCTGGGCCTCCCTCCCAAATATTTCTCCCCCGACGGGCTGGAGTTTTTCGGGAAACTGAATCTGCTGAAGGCCGGGCTGGTGTTTGCCGGTATCCTCAACACGGTCAGCCCGAACTACAGCCGGGAGATCCAGACCCGGGAGTTCGGCCAGGGTTTGGAAGGGGTGCTCCAGACCCGCCGGCCGGACCTCTTCGGGATCGTCAACGGCGTGGATTACCGGAAGTGGGATCCGGCCCATGACCCCTCCATCGCCCAGGCGTATGACGCCCGGAACCTGAAAGGAAAATGGGCGTGCAAGGAGGCGCTGCAGAAGGAGTGTCGTCTCCCGGTGAAGGACGTTCCGCTGATCGGCATGATTACGCGACTGACGCCGCAGAAGGGGACGGACCTGGTGATCGAGGTGCTGGATGAGTTGATGCGCTTGAATCTCCAGCTGGTCGTCCTCGGCACCGGAGACCCGGCCCTTCAGCAAAAACTCAAGCAGGCAATGCAGCGTTACCCGGAGAAACTATCGGTCCACCTCGCCTTCGATGAGGCCCTGTCCCACCGCATCGAGGCCGGGTCGGACCTGTTTCTCATGCCGTCCCGCTACGAACCCTGCGGATTGAACCAGTTGTACAGTCTGCGCTATGGGACGATTCCCGTGGTGCGAAAGACCGGCGGGCTGGCCGACACCGTCGTCGACGCGACCCCGTCCAACGTGGCGGAGGGAAAGGCCACCGGGTTTGTGTTCGAGCAGGCCAGCTCCCATGAGCTGCTCACCACGGTGCAACTGGCCCTGAAGCTGTTCCGGGAAAAGGATCCCTGGTACCGGATGATGCGGGCCGGCATGGCGGCCGACTTTTCGTGGGATCACTCGGCCAAAGAATACGAGAAGCTCTACCGCCTGGCGATCGGGAGGGAGTCCGGCCCGGCGAAGCCGGAAAAAACAGGCCCCGCATAGGTAGGGGCCACCCGCCGGGTCGCCCTGGATGGTTTAGAAACGAAACCGCCTATAATCCATCTCCGGAAAAAGATTGTCCCGGTCGCTTAATTCCTTCAGCCACCCCTCGTCGATCCGTTTTGATTCGATCTCGTCCGCAAGACGCGTGAAGCGCAGCACGTGGTCCTTGAACCGCTTCACGGCGTACTCCGACTGCTGGCCCGTCTTCATCATGAAGGGCCAATCGGAGCTCTGGGCCAATAACAATTCCCGAACGGCCTGGTTCATCGCGCGACGCAGCGTCCCGTTTGCCTTCGGATGCTCATGAATCATCTCTTCCATCCGGCGCGCGGCTTGATGGAGGTGACGCCAGACCCAATCGTTCCGCCCGTTCAGCCAGACCTCGTTATATCCTTTAAACCCCCAACTCGACCCGGACGGGGCGGCTTCCTGATTGACCGGGAACTCGTCCAGGTAATCCGACGGGGTGACCAGCTCCACGGTGTCCTGATCACAGGCCAGCTTGCGAATCAGGAAATCGAGCCATTCCGGTCCTTCAAACCACCAATGTCCGAACAGTTCGGCGTCGTAGGGGGCGACCAGCAAGGGCGTCCGGTCCATCGTGGAGGCGAGGTATTCGACCTGGCGTTGCCGGTTGAACATGAAATTCCCGGCATGCGCCGCGGCTTTCTCGATCGCGCGGGAGCGATGGTAGACCTGCTTGTCCTCGGTCTTGCCGGTGATCCGGTAATATTTGATACCGGTGTTGACCCGTATCCCGTCGGGGTGGATGTAGGGGCGGATCGTCTCCAGGTCCAGGTCGAAGCCGATGTCCCGGTAGTATTCCCGGTAATCGTAGTCGCCCGGGTAACCTTCCTCGGCGCTCCAGACCTGCTTGGAGGATTCGAGATCCCGGCCGAAGGCCGCCACGCCGGAGGGGCAATAGATCGGGGCATAGTTTCCGTATCGCGGGCGGGGCTGGGCGTAGACGAGGCCGTGCGTTTCGGCGAAGAAGTACCGGAGGCCTTCCTCCCGGAGGACGGCATCCAGCCCGGGATAATAGCCGCATTCGGGAAGCCAGAGGCCGTCCGGGAACCGGCCCATCGTCTGCCGAAAGTAATCGACCGCGGCCCGGACCTGGGTCCGTACGGCGAAGGGCCGCGCGCTCAACAGAGGGAGATAGCCGTGGGTCGCGGCGGCCGTGATGATCTCGAGAACGCCCTCTTCCTCCAATCGGCGAAAGGCCTGAAGGAGGTTCCGGCGGTATCGGTTTTGGAACCGGTCCCGGCTCCGGCTGAAGCGCTCGTGGTACATTCGCGCGACGGCCTGAAAGTCCGCTTGATGACGGGTCCGACGGATTTCTTTTTCGGACAGCTCGATCAGGCGATCCAGATGTCGCAGGTAGCGGGTCTGGAGGAGCGAATCGGCCATCATGGACATGAGCGTCGGCGAGAGGGAGAGGGTCAGGCGAAACGGGATTCCGTCCTCCACCAGCCCCTCGAAGACCTCCAGAAGCGGGAGGTAGGTATCCGAAAGCGCCTCATAAAACCAGTTCTCTTCAAGGAAGTAATCGTGTTCCGGATGTCGTACATACGGGAGGTGGCCGTGGAGGACCAGACTGAGATAACCGGTGGGCATCGTCGGTCAGGCCGGCCGCTTCAGGGGAGGTTTCATCCCGATCAAACGGGACGAGAATTCTTCGGCCGTCGCGCTTGTAATCCCGGCCGCCCCGGCCTCCAAAGGGGGCCAGAAAGCGGGCCGTAAACGGGGTCCGGGTCTTTTCCGTCGGATGAACCGGGCCGGCCGCCGACGGGTCCACCGGATCTCGACCCAGCGGGCGTCCTCATAGATCGAGACCCCCGCGCGAGGGGTCTGGATGAAATTGGAACGGACGATGCGCTGGAACGAAGCGTCTGGGAGCATCCAGCCGAGCTCGGCGCAGAGGGATTTTTCGGCGCTCCAGAGATTGACGTACCAGTTCTGCGCTTCGAGCGCGACGGGGACGTCGAAAAACGAATGGGCGTTCGAACCGTCGAACCGGATCATCGTGACGTCGTAAACCCGGAGGACAACCCGCTGTTTCCGGGCGAGAACCGCGTTCCAGTCCTCCGGAGAGAAATCCCAATAGGCGTAAACCTGGAAGGGATCGACGGGCATCAGGACCAGCTCGGTCTCGCCGTACGACCACGGGAGATCGTCGTAGCTTTGTTTCGGGCGGGCGGCGGCCGGCGGCGGATGGGCGCGCGCCGGCACCGCACGGGTCACGCGGGATTTTTTCTGATGGGACTGGATCGCCTGGATCAACTGGGGCTTGTTCATCCGGTGCAGCCCCTTGATCCCGTACGATTTCGCCAGGGACAACAGTTCGGCGCGGCGGCTTTCCGGCCGGAGACGAAAAACTTTCCGGGAGGTTTTGGAGGCCGGCTTTCGACGGGAGGGTTTCATGGCGTCCGCAGCTCCATTTGAACAGGTTGAAATCGACCCACGGGAATCTAACCCGAATCCGATCCAGATGTCAAGGCAGGATCGCGCTACCGCCGCCTTTGATTGACAGTTCTTCGGGAGTTTGTTATAAACGAAGGCGTACAGATCCGTCGTTCAAACCGGAAAGAGCGGAGGGGGGTATGAAGGACCGTGTTCGTGAGATTCTGAGCGGGTATGACAGCGAGAGTCCGGGGGTCCGGACCAACCTGGCGCGCATCCTGCGCCACGGCACGCTCGGCGGCACCGGCAAACTGGTGATCCTTCCGGTGGATCAGGGTTTTGAGCACGGCCCGGCCCGGAGCTTCGCGACCAATCCGCCGGCCTACGATCCGTCGTATCATTTCGACCTGGCGATCGAGGCCGGCTGCAACGCCTACGCGGCGCCCCTGGGCTTTATCGAGGCCGGCGCGGCGAGGTTCGCGGGCGAGATCCCGTTGATCCTCAAGGTCAACAATCACGACACCCTCCACGATGAGAAGGACCCGCTCCCCTCGCAGACGGCTTCCGTCCGCGATGCGCTTCGGCTGGGATGCTCCGCGGTCGGATTCACGATCTATCCCGGGTCGTCCCGATGTCAGACGATGTACGAGCAGCTCCGCGGAATCGCCGAGGAGGCCAAGGCCAACGGCCTGGCCGTCGTGGTCTGGTCTTATCCGCGCGGCTCGAGCCTTTCAAAGGAGGGCGAGACCGCGGTCGATGTGGTGGCCTACGCGGCCCAGATCGCGGCGCAGCTGGGCGCGAACATTATTAAAGTGAAACTCCCGACGGATCATCTCGAACAGGCCGCGGCCAAGAAGGTTTACGAGGCCCAGGGCATCCCGATCAAGACGCTGGCCGACCGCGTCCGTCACGTCGTCCAAAGCTCCTTCGAGGGCCGGCGCATCGTGATCTTCTCCGGGGGCGCCAAGGAGGACGATGAACGCGTCTTCAACGAGGCCCGCGCGATCCGCGACGGCGGGGGCTTCGGATCGATCATCGGCCGCAACTCGTTCCAGCGTCCCAAGCCGGCCGCGCTCAAATTTCTCCAGACGATCATGAAGATTTACAAGGGGGAGATTCAGTAATCCGTCTCCCTCTTGATTTCGATATGGCTTCATCGTATAATCGGTCCATGCCAACCAAAGGGACGACCAAAGGGACTTCGATGATTTTCGGGGGAATGGCCCGGCTTCCGAAGGAGTTCACCGATGCCGAGGTATTTCAGGTGATCGCGGAGGTGGACGCGGCGACCGGAAAGGTGTTGGAAGTTGAAATCGATCCCAACGTGCCTTTGATTTTGAAGTTGCTCAAGCCGATGATGGTCGGCATGTCTCTGAAGGACGATTATCACGACCTGCTGAACGCGATCGAACAGCAACTGTTCCATCGAACCAAGAAGGCCGTGATCGTCGCGGTCAAGGACATGATTCGGGAATACCGGGAGTCCCAGTTGCCGAAGCCCGTCTTTTCTTCCAGTCCGGATCCCTACAATCGATAGACCGCAAAATCGCCCCTCGCCCCGCCGAATTCCCTGATCGATTCCATTCCTGTAACGCGAAAATATTTCAGCTGGATATGCTTATTCCTATGACGCGCGCTTCGGGCCTGGCTGTTCCGGCCCCTGCCCATCAGGAGTGGTGGATTTGATCGTCGTCATCGCCGCGGCAATTAACGAAGCCATGTCGCCGAAATTGGCCGGCAGGATCAACGTATTTCCCGTCTTGGCCACATTGCCGAATTGAGAGACCCATTGCTCGGCCACGCGGAGGTTGATCGCCTCCAGCCCGCCCGGGCTTGAAATGGCCGCCGCAACCTGGCGCACGGCCTGAGCGGTCGCTTCGGCGACTTCTCGGATCGCCTCCGCCTGGCCCTGGGCCACATTGATTTGTTGCTGCTTTGTAGCCTCCGATTGTTTGATGACCTGTTGCTTTTGACCTTCCGCCTGATTGATTTTCGCGTCCCGTTCTCCTTCGGAGGTTAAGATCACCGCCCGCTTCTCGCGTTCGGCCCGCATCTGTTTCTCCATGGCGCTTAAGACGTCATCGGGAGGTTTGATGTTTTTAATCTCGTATCGGAGGACCTTCACACCCCAGGGCTCGGTCGCTTTATCCAATTCGGTGACCACCAGCGCGTTAATGGTGCTTCGTTCCTCGAAGGTCCGATCCAGTGGAATTTTTCCCACTTCGCTCCGAAGCGTTGTCTGCGCCAACTGCGTGATGGCAAATTGATAATTCGTGATGCCGTACGACGCCTTTTGGGCGTCGATGACGCGAAGGAAAAGCACGCCATCCACGCCGACCTGGACATTATCCTTGGTAATACAGATCTGTTCCGGAATATCGATGGCCTGTTCCTTTAAGGTGTGACGGTAGCTGACATGATCGATGAAGGGCACGATGAAATTCAGGCCGGCTGCGAGCGTCGCGTGATACCGCCCCAGTCGTTCCACGATGAATGCGCTTTGCTGGGGCACGATACGGACGCCGAGCGCATAGAGCAAAATGGCGAGCGCGATAAGAAGAAGCCAGGCTACATTGATTGGTATTCCCATGGGTTCCATCCGATCTCCCGCTGAAGATTATGAAGATGCATGATCGGCCCGCACGTAGAGCCGGATCCCTTTTTGACGCACAATCCGAACTCGAGTGTCGCGCGGGATGGCTTGGCCCCGATCGGATTCCGCATCCCAAGTACTTCCCTGATAGGAAACTCGCCCCATCCCGCCCGCAGGAATCTCCTGCACGACCACTGCGGCCTGGCCTGTATCGCCAAATGTTGTTGAAGGCGCCCCGCGGTTCAACCAGCGGGTGAGCGGTCCACGCAGGGCTAAAAGAAGCAGGATGGAGGTCACCAGAAAGATGGCGATCTGGGTGTCAATTCCTTCGGTAACACCGATCCAGACGGCCAAGGAGGTTATCAGCGCGCCGGCCCCGAAAAATCCCATCCAAAAGCCGCTGGTCGCGACCTCAATGATCAGGAGAAGCACTCCGAGACTGAGCCATATAATGGCCGGTGTGAGATAGGCGCTCATAGGTTGTTACGTCACCGTGATTGTCCTGGATCTACGCCAGAAGTGTATGTTCTCCCATCGATTATGTCAAGTGTGGTATATGGAATGGGGCCAAACAACTTGGCTGTGCCTTAGCCTTGAAATCAAGCGCCTTGTGCTCATCTCCCTTCTTGATTCCATCCCTAGATCAGGGTATCATCCAGTACGGATTTTTTTGTCTCCTTATTCAATGACAGATTAAAACGGTAGGGGCGGTTCGCAAACCGCCCCTGCGAACATTTTTGCCCCCGTAGCTCAGTTGGATAGAGCAGCGGTTTCCTAAACCGTTGGCCGGGTGTTCAAATCACCCCGGGGGCACCAAGTTTTCAACGAATTGTGCAACATCATCATTTTCGGACTCCTCAATTTTTCCGGTTTTGGTCACGGTTAGACTCCCGGTTTGGTCCAATAAAAGGAAAATTGGAAGACCCATAAGGATCATGCGGAGGTTTATAAAGGGAAATAACAATTACAAGGAGACCGCGTGGCCAAAAAAATGAGGGTAAAGAAGTTGCATCGCTAAATGAAATTTTAGGATCTCTGATCTATACCCAAGAAGCTCTTGTCAATCTTCTCCATACTAAGGGTCTTTTGAAAAAGAAGGAAGATTTGTCGGAAGTAAGGAGATTACAGGTCCGGCATGACACAAACAAGTAAGGGTTATTCAATGAACCAATCCTGAATGCCATCGATTACGAATATTTTGGATTAGGGCGAACTGAAAAAGGAGGAGGTAGTTGCCATGAATCGAAAGGAACTTTGGCTGATTGTCGGGGTATCTTTAACATCATCGCTGGCTACCCTGGGTTTGTTCATGGCCTTCTGGGGCGGACAAACGGTTCTCGCGAGTGATAATCCCACGCCGCAAAAAGAGGTCAGGGCGCAAAAGTTCGTTCTGGTCGACAAGAACGGGAGGGATCGGGCCATCCTGGATGTGGCGGATGATGGCCCAGCCCTCATACTCGTCGACAAGGACGGCAAACCTCACACTAGCCTGAATCTGAATGGGAGCGGTAGTCCAGTCTCTGCCTTGCCCGACAAGAACCGCAAACCTCACCCTATCCTGCGTCCAGAGTATGGGGGAGACCGGTGATCCGGGCCTTGGCTTATTCGATCCTCATCCCTGGTTCTGTTTGACAAGAATGGAAAGATACTCTGGAAGGCACTATAGAAAAAGCATTTTAAAGAGGGACGATCAATGAAAATGACGGCTCAAGAGGTCGATGAATTGATCCGTTGAACTTATTCCCGGAAGAATCAATCTAGAGATTGACCCTGAGAACGGAAGTTTGTTCGGGAGCCTAGGTCAGCAGGCGGTACTAATTCATGTGAGATGAGCTTATCATTTCTGAAAATCATCTTCCAGATGGACACATTGGAGGAACCGACCCAGTAATAAAGGTAACCGGTTTCTTCGCCAGTTTCTGTTACTCTCATTGAAATTAGTTTATATTGCCAGTGCCCCCTGGGTTGTTCGCGCGATTTAAAATAAGCGTTACCTTCTGCGTTTGTTGCATCGAGCTTAGGGTAACCGGCATCTTCAATAGGGACAGGATAAGCGCAAGACGATAACGTAAGCAATAACACCAGTAACGGAGAATTTATCGTCCATTTTGTTTTAGGGGTGAATCGCACGTTTTTAGATTCCCTAAGGAGGGATTCCTTCCCCTATTCCCCCCGGTTTTAAGTCACGGTTTTTGTCACGGTTCGGTCCCCAGTTTAGTCCCGGCTAGTGGTAACATCCAATCACAATCTATCACGATGAAATTCCACTTAACCCATTGACATACCAAGCGTCTATAGTATTTAATGGTACTTGGTGTTTATTGGTCCCAACTGGCTTTTTTGGTTTCCTAAACCGTTGGCCGGGTGTTCAAATCCCCCCCCGGGGGGGCAAAAAATTTCCCGCCAGGGAAATTTTCCCTATTTACAATTTACGATTTACTTTCTATGCGGGAAATTTTGGTAAATATTGAATCGTGAATAAGGAAAATACCCGGTCGCGATAATTATGACCCACACCCAAACCAGCTATTTTCATCGCGGCGGTCTCGAGCCGCTGCTCGGCGCGACGATCCCGGAACACTTCGCCGAAGTGGCGGGACGGTTTCCGGATCAGGAAGCGGTGGTCTCGGTCCATCAGAACCGTCGATTGACCTATGCGCAGTTGGCGCGTGCGATCGATCTCCTGGCGCGCGGGCTTATCGGAATGGGGTTTGGCAAAGGGGATCGCATCGCGATCTGGTCCACGGACAACATCGAGTGGCTCCTCTTGCAGCTGGCGACCGCGCGCATCGGCGCCGTCCTGGTCAATATCAATCCGGCCTACCGCTCCCGGGAAGTCGCGTACGCGCTGCAACGCTCGGAGGTGCAGTGTCTCTTCGTGATCCCAAGCTTTCGCACCAGCGACTACATCGCGATGCTCGTCGAGCTCATCCCGGAACTCAAAGACGGTGCCCCGGGCCAATGGAAGAGCAAGGCCTTTCCCGCCCTTCGTCAAGTCGTTGTCTACAATCCGGCGGCGCCGGATCGAACGGAACGTCCGCGGGCCGGGTTTCTCACCTGGCGGGATGCGCTCACCGCCGGCGGTCCGGTCACGGAGGACAGGCTCCGGGCGATGACGGCCCTGTTGGATCGGGACGATCCCATCAATATCCAGTACACGTCGGGCACGACCGGTTTTCCCAAGGCCGTCGTTCTAACGCATCACAACATTCTGAACAACGCCTACTTCACCGCCCAGGCCCTTCATTTCACGGAGACGGACCGCTTGGTCGTCCCCGTGCCGTTTTACCATTGCTTCGGCATGGTGGTGTCCACCCTGATGTGCCTGTCGGTCGGGGCCTGCCTCGTCATCCCGTGCGAGCATTTCGATCCGGGGCAGGTCCTGCAAGCCGTTGAGCGAGAAAAGGCCACCGCCCTCCACGGCGTGCCCACGATGTTCATCGCCGAGCTGGAACACCCCCGATTCCGGGAGTTCGATCTTTCGACGCTTCGAACGGGCGTCATGGCCGGCGCGCCCTGCCCCCCGGCGATCATGAAGCGGGTGATGGAGGAGATGCATTGCCCTGAGATGCTGATCGCCTACGGAGAGACCGAGTCGTCCCCGATCACCCATATCGCGACACGGGAGGATACCCCGGAACGCCGCACCGAGACCGTTGGAAAGAACCTGCCGCATCAGGAGGTCAAGGTCGTGGATCTGTCCACGGGACAAACCGTGCCGCTCGGTCGGGTCGGTGAAATCTGTTTTCGCGGCTATCATGTCATGAGGGGGTATTATGGCGACGAGGAGGCCACCCGGAAGGCCATCGACCCACAGGGCTGGCTTCATTCCGGCGATCTTGGGACGATGGACGCGGAGGGTTACGTCCGGATCACCGGCCGGTTGAAGGAAATGATCATTCGCGGCGGGGAGAAGATTTTCCCGCGGGAAATCGAGGACTACCTTTTCACGCATCCCAAAGTGGCTGAAGCGGCCGTTTTCGGCGTCCCGGACGAATATTTCGGCGAACAAGTGGCCGCTTGGATTCAGCTCCATCCGGGCGAGACCGCTACCGGGGATGACATCCGGGAGTTCTGCAAGGGAAAAATCGCCCATTTTAAAATCCCGCACTATATATGGTTCGTGGAGGAGTTCCCGATGACCGTCACCGGGAAAATTCAGAAATTCCGGATGCGGGAGATCGCCATCGAAAAGCTCCGGGGCCGGTCGGCCCCGTGAGGGACTCCCCGTTGCGGATGCAACCGTAAGCCGCGATGGGTGCCCGGCGTAGGACGTAATTCTTTGACAGGGTCGGTTTCTGTTGGATAGAATGAGTCGAACCCGACTTCGTCGTTTTTTGTTGATCAGGAGGAAGAGGACCATCGCACGCACGCTCATCATGGCCGTTTTCATCCTCTTCGGTATTCCGGAGGCCGCGCCGAGTCAAGAACACGGAGCCGCCGAGAAGGGGGGCGCAACCCCCTTGATCCTGGCGGCGGGAGACGGTGAGACCGATGCCGTGAAGCGCCTGCTGGATCGGGGGGCGGAGATCGAGGCGAAGGACGAAAACGGCACGACCGCCTTGATGTGGGCGTCCGAGAACGGCCACGCCGATACTGTTCACGTTTTGTTGGACCGGAAGGCGGGGGTGGAAACGACCGATGCGTTCGGAACGACCGCCTTGATGTACGCGGCCCTCAACGGCCACGCCGATGTCGTGAAAATCCTGCTGGCGGCCGGCGCGGACGTCCACGCCAAAAACAGGCAGGGGTCGACGGCCCTGATCTACACCGTCCAGAGCGGCTACCCCGAAACCGTGAAGGTTTTGCTGGGTCGGGGGGCCGATCCGAATGAACGAGGCGGCGACGGCACGACGCCCTTGATGTGGGCCGCGATGAAAGGACAATCCGACGCCGTGAACCTATTGCTGGCGGCCGGCGCGGACGTCCAGGCGAAAAACCATCGAGGAGCGACCGCCTTGATCCTGGCCGCGGATCAGGGCCAGACGGAAACCGTGAAAATCCTCCTGGTCCACGGCGCGGACGTTAACGTGAAGGACGACGGGGGGATGACGGCCCTCACGCGTGCGACGCGAAAAGACCATGCGGTCGTCGCGAACCTGCTGCGGCAGGCCGGGGCGAAGGAATAAGTCACCTCCGTTTCATCGGGCATGATTTTCAAACGGCGGGCCTTCGAGCCAAATAAGGGAATCTTAACCCATTATGTTCAATCGACGAAAGGAGATGAAGATGACTCGAATTGCGTTAACCTTGTTTTTTGTTCTCATCGCCGTTCCATGTTTTGCGGCGGGTTTTCATTTAAGCAGCCCGGTGGTCAAAGACAATGGGAAGGTCGCGAACGAACAGGTCTTCAACGGTTTTGGCTGCACGGGGGGCAATGTTTCTCCGGAACTCCAATGGCAGAATGCCCCCAAGGATACCAAAAGCTTTGCGGTCACTGTGTATGATCCGGATGCGCCGACCGGAAGCGGTTGGTGGCATTGGATCATCTTCAATATTCCACCCTCGGTCAACAAACTTTCCGCCAATGCCGGAAAGCCGGACAGCGGGTTGGCGCCTCAAGGCAGTGTTCAGAGCAAGACCGATTATGGCCAGCCGGGCTACGGCGGTCCCTGTCCGCCGGCGGGTGATAAGCCCCATCGTTATATTTTTACCGTGTACGCTTTGAAAGTGGATCAGTTGCCGCTCAAAGAAGACGCGAGCGGGGCGATGGTGGGTTACTACTTGAATCAGAATGCTTTGGCCAAAGCCAAGCTCTTGGCTCGTTACGGCCGTTGACCGGAGGCGATCGAGCCTTCCATGAAAATTCCTTCACTGGACCGCGGCGGGACCGGCCCATCCGGATCCGGCAGGGGGCTGGCCTATTCGTCGCTTGGATTTTAAAGCCTTTTGGACTGTCTGGGGGCCCGTCCTGTTGTACGCCGGGATGATCTTCATCCTTTCCTCCCAATCCTTGGATTTCATAGGCCAAGGCCCGTTTCCGCAATGGGACAAGTTCGCGCACGCGACCGAATACGCCCTGTTCTGTTTTTTATTGTTGCGGGCCTTGCGAAAAGCCTTTCCCCGCGCCGTTTCGCCGGCCATCGCGGTATCGGCCGTGTTGATCGCGGTGGCTTACGGGGCCTCGGACGAGTTTCACCAGTCCTTTGTCCCGCATCGGGACTCCGAAGTATTCGATGTCCTGGCCGACGGGGGGGGCGCTATTTTGGTCTCTTGGGTCTGGGTCCTTTGGAATAAAAGGAAGCCGGACACCCCTTAAGGGTGGTATTCCTTCCATTCAGGCGGTTCGGTATATCCGCCTTCATGATTTTATCCCTCCGGTTCGAAGAAACCCACTAAAGGGTTATTGACCCCCGGATTTTTCAGGGGTAAATTTTCCTATAACGCAGATAGCGTACGATCCGCTTTCCCAAATTGTTTCGTTTTTCGTAAGAAGGGAGTAGGCCATGAGCCTTTATGACCGGGTCCGATACCGCCTGTCGCTTGATTGGATCTGTTTCTATTATTGGATGTACCGAAAGGTCTCAAGCGTGAGAGCCGCCATGGGCTCAAATACAGTAAAGTAACCGGACAAGAGTGCGGTGGCTATCTGCAAATTTACCGTAGCGTGCGAGCTTCGCGGTACGCCGCGTCTTGCAGCTCACGTCCGGCCCCGGATGACCCGCCATTAAAATCCCAACCCTCCCCAAAAAAATCCATCAACAGTCACCTTCGAAAGGTTCAATCGCGGTCCGGAATATTCAAGTTCCGGTACCCTATGGGGAAAATTTATCCCTTGTCTTTGACAGGACCGGACCGTGTTGGATAGAATAACGGTCTGTTTAACCTGGTGACGATACAACGGAATGGTGGAAAATAGGCGAAGTCGCGTCCGCTGGCAGATTCTTGGGTTGCTCTTTCTGATCAGCGTGGTCACCTATATGGACCGTGTCAACATCTCGGTCGCGGGAAAAGAGCTGATGCCGGTGTTCGGTCTGTCCTCCGTCCAGATGGGCGCCGTTTTCTCGTCCTTTGTCCTGGGATACGCCCTTTTTCAAATCCCGGGAGGCTGGCTGGGCGATAAATGGGGGGCCCGGAGCGTTTTGACCTTGGCCGTGTTCTGGTGGTCTCTTTTCACCGTACTGACGGCCGAGGCCGATCGTCTGTTTTTCAGCGCATGGCTCGGCGTCTTGGGTTCCTTGCTCCTGATCCGGTTTCTCATCGGGGTCGGCGAAGCGGCGGCCCTTCCGAATTTCAATCGAACCGTGGCGAACTGGTTGGCGCCTTCCGAACGGGGCTTGGGCATGGGGGTATCAATCGGGGGGATCGGGTTGGGCTCGGCCGTGACGCCGCCCCTGGTCGCCTGGCTGATGATCCGGTACGGATGGAAAACGGCCTTTTACGTGACCGGCTGCATCGGCCTGCTCGTCGCGGCGGGGTGGTATCTTTTTTCCCGGGACCATCCTCGTGAGCATCCCGGGGTCGATCAGCGGGAGTTGGACTGGATCACCCGGAGCGCCGGAGAATCTCAAACCCCTTCTTCCTCCAAGCCCTCCATGGCCGCCTTGTTAAAAATTCGATCGGTCTGGTTTCTCACGCTCAGCTATACGATGCTGGGTTATATCGCCTATATTTATCTTTCCTGGTTTTTTCTTTATTTGGTGAATGTGCGTCATTTCACGGTTCTGCAAGGGTCGTTTTGGGCCAGCGGACCATTCATCGCCATGGCCCTCTTCTGCCCCTTGGGCGGGTGGGTGAGCGACGCGCTGACGCAGAAGTACGGCCGACGAAAAGGGCGGGCCGGCGTCGGAGGTGCCGGGATGCTCCTGACCGGGTTGTTGATTTTCGCCGGGGCCATGGCCCGGGATCCTTACATCGCGATCGTCCTGCTTTCGCTCGGCGCCGGGATCCTTTATTCAACGGTGGGCGCGTATTGGGCCAGCACGATCGATCTGTCCCACAGGCATTCCGGGGCCCTGTCCGGCCTGATGAACATGGGGGCCAATTTGGGCGGGACCCTTTCGCCGACGCTGACCCCGATGATCGGCGAGGCGTGGGGGTGGCCGGCGGCCTTGGCCGTGGCGGCCGCCGCGGCCTTTTTGGGAAGTCTCCTCTGGCTGGGGGTTGTATATGATGAACCCGTTTGATTGGGTTTTGAACAATGGAAGACGGGATATTTCAGAACGACGGAGCAGGAGGGGTGGGAGCCGATGAGCCGAATGCCCCATTCGTTCGATCCAAGAATGCCGTATCCGCCTTCCCGGGAAACTCCGCTGACCCGCTTCAAGCGTTTTCTGGTCGGCCATCCGCTCCGAAGCATCCATGCCAAAAGAGAACGCGTATCGGTTCTCGTGGGGCTGGGGGCCTTTGCGTCGGATGCGATCTCCTCGATCGCGTATGCGACGGAGGAGATGTTGCTGGTTCTTTTCGGAGTGGAGGCGGCCGCCGTGTCCTTCGGGGCGCCCATCGCGGTCGTGATCGCCCTCCTCCTCATGATCGTTCTCACCTCGTACTATCAGACCGTTCACGCCTATCCCGCGGGCGGCGGAGCTTACAACGTGGCCCGGGAGAACCTGGGGCTCCACCCCGCGCTGATCGCGGCCGCGGCCCTGGTCGTCGATTACGTCTTGACCGTGGCGGTGAGCGTGGCGGCGGGGGTGGCCGCGATCGTCTCGGCCTATCCGGGCCTATATGAACATCGCGTGACGATGGCGCTCGCATTCGTGTTGTTGATCACGCTCGGAAACCTGCGGGGCGTCCGGGAAGCGGGTGCCTATTTCTCGCTGCCGACCTACTTTTTCATCTTCAGCGTCGTTTGGGTCGTCGGAAGCGGCGTACTCGAGCTGATCCGGCACGGGCGGACCGTGACCGATCTCGTCGCCCCCGTCATTCCCTCCGAAGCGGCGTCGGCCGTGGGCTGGTGGGTGATTCTCCGGGCGTTCTCCTCCGGGAGCGTGGCGCTGACCGGGGTGGAAGCGATTGCGAACGCCGTTCCCGCTTTTCGTGATCCTCCGACCCGGAATGCCGGAAGAACCCTGATCCTGCTGGGGGCGACGCTGGGAACGCTGTTCCTGGGCGTCACCTTTCTGGCGCTCGACTACGGAATCCGTCCGCGTCCGGAGGAGACCGTTCTCTCCCAACTCAGCCGGGCGGTTCTCGGATCCCCCCTCGAGTACCATTTCGTCCAGGTGACGACCGCGATCATCCTGTTGCTCGCGGCCAATACCAGCTTCACCGGGTTTCCCCGCCTGGCCTCGTTGCTCGGCCAGGATCGCTTTCTGCCCCAGCAGCTGGCCCATCTGGGCGATCGCCTCGTTTTCTCCAACGGGATACTTCTTCTCGGAGGAATGGCGGCCGTGCTGCTGATTCTCTTTGGCGCCGACACCCACGCCCTGATTCCCCTGTATGCGGTGGGGGTGTTTCTCGCGTTCACGTTGTCGCAGCTGGGGATGCTGGTCCGGTGGTTTCGGCGTCGGGACCCGGGATGGCGATGGCGGGCCGCGGTCAACGGCTTCGGGGCGCTCGCGACCGGAACCGTCCTGATCGTGATCGCGATGACCAAGTTCATCCATGGGGCGTGGGTGGTGCTGGTGATCATTCCGGTGTTGGTCTCGATGTTTCGTCGCATTCGCTTCCACTATCAGCTGGTCGAGCGTCAGCTGAGCGTGCGCCCGACGGAGCCCCCTCGGCTTGTCGTTCATACCGTGCTGGTCCCCATTTCCGGGATCACGCAGCCGGTACTGACGGCCCTGGAATTTGCCCGATCCATCTCGACGAAGGTCCGGGCCGTCTATGTCAACACCGATGCGTCCGCGGTGGAACGGATGGAATCGATGTGGAAGCGCTGGAATCCGGGAATCGATCTGGTGATCCTCGACTCGCCGTATCGTTCGGTGACCGGTCCGTTGCTGGATTATATCGACCGGGTCCAAAAGGAGCAGGGCGACGGCTTCGTCTTCGTCGTTCTTCCCGAGTTTGTCCCTCGGCGGTGGTGGCATCACCTGCTCCACAACCAAACCGCGCTCCTGCTCAAGGGCGCGCTGCTGTTCCATAAGGACGTGGTGGTCACGAGCGTTCCGTACCACCTGAGCCGGTGATCCGCGGGACCGCTTTTAATCCGAGGCCTCCGTGCATTGACAGCGAGACCGCCGACCTGCTAACTTGAGAACAAAGAACGTCGAAGGGCCGGGAGGCCTGAAACACCCCCATGCCGAGCAAGATACCCGAGATGGATACCAAACGTTGGAAATTTTCAATCTGGTATATCGTGGTGGCCCTGTGGCTTCTGACCCTTTTTCAGCTCTTTGTGGCCCCCATTTTCAACCCGACCGAAATTTCCTACAGCGAGTTTAAGGACGCGGTGGCCGCCGGCAAGGTGGCCGAGGTCTCGATCGCCTCGGTCGTCATTCATGGCCAAATGAAACCCGAGGTCGGGGGGGAAGCCAAGGGCCGGGTCTTCGACACGGTGCGTGTCGAGGACCCCGAACTGGTCCGGGATCTTATGGCCGGCCATGTCAAGGTGGTCGGCGTGATCGAAAGCACCTTTTTGAAGCAGTTGCTGTCCTGGATCGTCCCGATCGCGCTTTTCTTCGGGGTCTGGCTCTTCCTCATGAGACGGCTGGGTCAGGGTCAGGGCGGATTTATGACGGTCGGTCAGAGCAAGGCCAAGATCTACATGGAAAAGGAGGTCAAGGTCACGTTCAACGATGTGGCCGGCGTGGACGAGGCCAAGATTGAATTGCAGGAGGTGATCGAGTTCCTAAAGACCCCCGAAAAATTCGGCCGCCTGGGCGGAAAGATTCCAAAAGGCATCCTGCTGGTGGGGCCTCCGGGAACCGGCAAGACGCTGCTGGCGCGCGCCGTGGCCGGTGAAGCCGGGGTGACTTTCTTTTCGATCAGCGGTTCGGAGTTTGTCGAATTGTTCGTGGGCGTCGGCGCCGCGCGCGTTCGGGATTTGTTTACGCAGGCCAAGGAGAAGGCCCCCTGCATCATTTTCATCGACGAGCTCGATGCGCTGGGCAAGGCCCGCGGGATCGGCCCCATGGCGCATGAGGAACGGGAGCAGACCTTGAACCAGCTTCTGTCCGAGATGGACGGGTTTGACCCTCGCGTGGGGGTCATTCTGATGGCCGCGACGAACCGGCCGGAGATCCTGGATCCGGCCCTGCTGCGCGCGGGTCGTTTCGACCGCCATGTATTGGTGGATCGGCCGGACAAGAACGGCCGATTGGCGATCCTAAAGATCCACGCGCGGAATGTCCCGCTGGAATCCGCCGCCGACCTTGAAGTGATTGCTTCCATGACCCCCGGATTCGTGGGGGCCGATCTGGCGAACATCGTCAACGAGGCGGCGCTCCTCGCGGTGAGGCGGAAAAAAGACACAGTGGGTCTTCCCGAGCTGCAGGAGGCGGTGGAGCGGGTCATCGCCGGGTTGGAGAAAAAGAACCGGGTCCTCAATAAAGCCGAACGAGAGCGGGTTGCGCATCACGAGGTGGGGCACGCCCTGGTGACGCTCTCGATCCCGGGGACGGATTCGGTCCAGAAGGTCTCGATCATCCCTCGCGGGATCGCCGCACTGGGATATACCCTCCAGCTGCCCACGGAGGAACGCTTTTTGATGACCAAATCGGAGCTGGAGAACAAGATCGCCGTGTTGCTGGGCGGCCGGATCGCCGAAGAAGTCGTCTACCATGAAGTTTCGACCGGGGCCCAGGACGATCTTCTCAAAGCCACCCAGATCGCCAAAAGCATGGTGAAGACCTACGGCATGAGCGAAAAATTGGGGCAGGTGACCTTCGACATGGAACGTCAGCCGCTTTTTCTCCAAACCGGGCAGCCTTCATTGCCGGGGGATTACAGCGATGAGACCTCGCGGGAAATCGATGACGAGATCCGCCGGATTATCGACGAGCAGTACGCCCGTGTCCGGAAGATTCTGGTGGAGCAGCAGGGTCTCCTGCGCCACGCGGCCTCGGTGCTGCTAGAAAAAGAAACGATCACCGGAGAAGAGTTGAGGGCGATCATCGCGCAATTCAAGGTCTCGCCGCGGACGCGTCCGCCGCACGACTAAATCCGCTCGAAGGTCCGGAAAGCCGGATTCTCTTTTGCTTGACCCGCCCGGTTGTTGTATACTGACTTCATGAACGATCCCCTTTCCCTCTACCTCCATTTTCCATACTGCTGGAGCAAGTGCCATTATTGCGCCTTCAACTCGATCCGCTACGACAAGCCACAGAGCCTTCGTTTTCTTACGGCCTTAAAAAAGGAGATCGCGCGGTACGGAGACCGGCCCGAAATTCGTGGACGCCGTATCGCCACTGTGTACATGGGGGGCGGGACGCCGTCCATATTTCATGCGGATCAGATCCTGGATGTCTTGGATCATGCACGCCGTCATTTTTATTTTGGAGGAGCCCTCGAAATGACCGTGGAGGCCAATCCCGGGACCGTCGATCGGGAAAAATTAACGGCCCTGAGGGCGGGAGGAGTCAACCGGCTGAGCCTCGGGGTGCAGTCCTTTCACGATCAGGAGCTGGCCTGGCTCGGGCGCGCGCACACCTCGCGTGTTGCGAGGGAGGCCTACGGAAGCGCGCGGGCGGCCGGATTCGAAAACGTGAATCTTGACTTTATGTATGCGCTTCCGGGCCAGCGTCTTGAAGATTGGAACCGGACCTTGGACGAGGCAATCGGCCTCGGCCCGGAGCACCTTTCAGCCTACGCCCTGACCATCGAGGAGGGGACACGGTTCGGTGCGGATTATGACCGCGGTCTTCTGGTGTTGCCCGACGAGGATCGGCAGATCCGCTTTGACGAGTGGACGCGGGCGAAGTTGGCCGGCGCGGGCTACCGTCACTACGAGGTATCGAACTACGCTCGGCCCGGTTATGCCTGTCGCCATAATCTGGGGTACTGGGGTCAGCAGGAGTACCTCGGCCTCGGTCCCGGCGCCCACTCCTACATGGGGGGGCGCCGTTTTTCCAAGCTGGAGAATATCGGCGACTACATTCGGGACATTGAGAAGGGCGGCGACGCGATCGAGGAATCCGAGTCGATCGGCCCGGACCTGGCGTTCCGGGAGGCGTTGATTTTCGGGCTGAGAAAAACGGACGGGATCCGTCTGGATGAGATCCGGAGACGGTATCCATCGACCGACTCCGGACGCCTTCAACAAACCCTGGAAAAATGGAGCCTGGACGAGTTGATAGTCCTGGATCCTCCGCGTGTCCGGCTTTCGTCCAAAGGCCTTCGTCTTTGGGACCGGATTGCCGAGGAGATCATCGCGGTTCGGTAGATCCGGTTTCGATAGTCTTCATCAGCCGTTCTTGATTTCCGCCGGCCGAGGGGTTACACTACTTCTCGTTCACTCATCATGAGATTACAGGGATGGAGCGTCGGACATTCCTCGTTCGCATAACGGGATCCATCATGGGTTTGATCGGGTCGATCCTTGCGATCCCTCTGGTCGGCTATGTGATCTCCCCGGCCTTTCACCGGCGGGTTCAGGGATGGGCCGAGGCCGGCAGCCCGGACGAGTTGGCGGTCGGGGTGCCACGGGAACTCTCCTATGTCGTGACGCTCGACGACGGATGGCTGAAGACCACCGCGACCAAATCGGTCTGGGCGGTGCGACAGCCCGACGGGGCGGTCACGGTTTTTTCCCCCCTTTGCACCCACCTCGGATGCGGGTACCATTGGGATACCGGCGATCAAACCTTCAAGTGTCCATGCCACGGAAGCATATTCGACGTGAACGGAAAAGTCATCGCCGGCCCGGCCCCGCGTCCTTTGGATCGCCTCCCCGTCAAGGTGGAGAACGACCGCCTGTTCGTCATCTATAAAGAATTCAAGGCCGGCACTCCCCAGCAAATCGAGTTGTGACGATGTTTCGAGCCGTCTATCAGTGGTTGGACCGGCGGCTGCGGCTCGGGCCCATCGGGGAAATGCTTCTCAACGAGCCGATACCCGGCGGGACCAGCTGGGTGTATGTCTTCGGAAGCGCCACCCTGTTTCTTTTCTCACTTCAACTCCTGACCGGGATGTTTCTGGCGATATATTATGCGCCGACCCCGGACCACGCCTACGACAGCATACAGTTCATCATGTCGTCGGTGACCTTCGGGGCTTTCGTGAGAGGACTGCATCATTGGGGAGCCAGCGCCATGGTCGTGGCGATCGGGCTCCACATGCTGCAGGTCTATCTGTACGGGGCCTACAAGCCTCCCCGGGAAGTGATGTGGATGGTCGGCGTCGTGTTGTTCCTTCTGACGCTTGCGTTCGCCTTCAGCGGCTACCTCCTGCCTTGGGATCAGAAGGCGTACTGGGCCACCCAGATCGGGATCAACATGGTCGGAACGGTGCCGTGGATCGGGGACGCCCTGGTTCGGATCATCCGGGGCGGGGATCACCTGGGCGCCCTCACCCTGACGCGTTTTTTTGCCCTGCACATCCTATTCCTGCCCCTCCTGACGCTCGGCCTGATTGCCCTTCACCTGTTTATTTTAAGACGGGTCGGTCCGGCCGGCATGTTCGAAGAGCGGAGGGCCGCCGCGAAGGGGGCCGCCGCCCGGACCGAACGGAGACGCCGCACCGCGGGTGAGCCGTTCTATCCGAGGCAGGTCTTCATGGATGCCGTCGTGATGGGCGGGGTCTTTCTGATCGTGGTGGCCCTGGCGATCTACCTGCCCTTTCCCTTGGCCGACAAGGCCAACCCGTCCGACACGAGCTTCAAGCCGATTCCGGAATGGTACTTTTTGTTCTACTATCAGGGGCTCAAATACGTTCACGGCCCGCTCGAGCCCCTGGCCACCTGGATTCTGCCCGCGATTTTTTACGGGATCCTGATGTTCCTGCCGTTCATCGATCGTAACCCGGCGCGCAATCCGGTTCGCCGGCTGACGGCGATACTCGTCGGAGTTTTATTCCTGGTCGGAGTGTTCGGCCTGATGACCGTTTCGCTGCAGGAAATCTACTCCCTCCCGATCACCGAACCCGCGGTGGTGAGAGGCCAGGAGCTGTACGCCAAACTGCAATGCGACGGCTGTCACCGCATTCACGGATCGGGGGGGGCGGTGGGGCCGGACCTCTCCTACGAGGGAAAAGCCCGGGACCGGGACTGGCTGACCCGTCATTTCAAGGATCCCCAAGCCGTGTCGCCGGGATCGATCATGCCGGCCTTTCCCTTGTCTCCGTCGGAACTTGACGATCTGACGCGATATATGCTGAGTCTCAAATAAACCGCGGGTCTCCCGCGAATCATTCGATGGAATATAAAGATTACTATAAGATCCTGGGCATCGCCAAGAATGCCTCCGAGTCCGAGATCAAGAAGGCCTACCGGAAGTTGGCCCGGGAATTCCATCCGGATCTTAACCCGGGAAACAAGTCCGCCGAGGAGCGCTTTAAAGAGATCAATGAGGCCTATGAAGTGCTCGGCGATTCCGAAAAGCGCCGGAAGTATGACGATCTCGGCTCAAACTGGGAGCAGATTCAACGGGACCGCGATTACGCGCGGCAATACGCGCGCCCCGGATACGAGTGGTCGACCGAGAATTTCGACCTCGGTGATTTCTTTACAACGTTTTTCGGAGACCGGATGGCCGGATTCGAGACCGGCCCGTTCGCCGCGGGTCCTCATCCGGGCGCGGATCTCCAATCGGAAATCGAATTGTCCCTGGAAGAACTCCATCGGGGCTCCCGTAAATTGTTGAATCTCTCCGTGGCCGAAACCTGCCCGACATGCCAGGGCCGCGGGATGATCATGACCTCTTCCTACAGCCAGGGGAAGCGGCAGGTCGTCACCTCCGCGCAGCCGTGCGGAACCTGCGGGGGACGGGGTCAGATCCGGACACAACGGGAGGTCCGCGTTAAAATTCCCAAGGGCGTTAAAGAAGGCTCGAAGATCCGACTCGCCGGCCTGGGGGATAAAGGAGCGCAGGGCGCCCCGGCGGGGGACCTGTACCTTGCGGTCAAGGTTCTTCCCCACCGTCTGTTCCGTCTCAACGGGTACGATCTGGAAGCCGACCTTCCCGTCTGGACGGATGAGGCGGCCCTGGGCGCCCAAATCAACGTTCCCACATTGGATCACAAGGTTCTTTTGAAAGTTCCTCCGGGCAGCCAATCGGGGCAGCGCCTTCGATTGAGGGAGAAAGGGCTGGCCAAGCCGCAGGGAGAGGGCATGGGCGATTTATACTACAAGCTACGCATCATGGTTCCGGATCGGTTGAGCCCCAAGGAGCGGGAGCTTTTCAACGAACTCCGACGGCTGAGGATCGAACGCGGGGAGGACAAAAAAATCCGGGACGGTCTGGAGTGAGCGATGCCGAAAACACGAAGGAAAAAGCCCCGAGCGGTTCAACGGTACGTGACGATCTCGACCGTCTGTGAGGTCTATCGCTTGCGGCCGCAGACCCTCCGGATCTATGAACGGCGTGGACTGATCCGTCATGAGGAGGGGATATTGGAGGACGGTCGTAAAACCGTATTGTACGGGGATCGCGACCTCCAGCGGATCCGAATGATCTGTTCGTTGACGCGGGACCTGGGGGTGAACCTGGCCGGCATCGAGGTGATCGTTCGACTCCTGGATCGGTTGGAAAAGGGGCCTTCCCCAATCGCGGAAGATTATTGATGACGGAAAAAATCCGGGCCGACTTTTTGTAAGAGACGCTCGAAGGCCCCGACCACGTCCGAATCGAACTGCTGGCCGGAATATTTCTTGAGCTCGCCGAGGAGTTTTGAAATGGGCTGGGCCTTTCGGTAGGGTCGATCGGAGGTCATGGCATCGATCGTATCCGCGACCATCAGGATCCGCGCCCCTAAGGAAATCTGCTCGCGCGTCAAACCGGTCGGATACCCTTTCCCGTTGCATTGTTCGTGATGGTGGAGAACAATCTTGAGGATATTCTCGGAGAGGCCCACCGGGTTTAGAATTTTAACGGCGTTGGCGGGATGAGCCTTCATTATCTCAAACTCTTCCTTGGTCAGGCGGTCTTTTTTCAAGAGGATATCTTCGCTGCTTCCGATCTTTCCGATGTCGTGCAGAATGCCCCCGATTTCGATCTCGTCGATTTCGTTCGCCGACAATCCCATTTCCCGGGCCAAGGCCGCGCCGTACCTTGAAACATTTTCGGAATGGCCCGAGGTGTAGGTGTCTTTTAACTCGATGGTGGCCACGAGCGACCGGATCGTCTTGACATAGCTTTGATGCAGGTCCTGGTAGAGCTGGGCGTTCTCGATCGCGGCCGAGGCTTGCCCGGCCAGGAGGGTCACCAGCTCCAGATCGCTTTCGGTAAACGGCGTGGAACCGGGACTGTTTTTCGAGATGTTCAGCACCCCGATCAAACGTTCGTGCGTCACGGGTGGACGGCTGAGGGATGACATCTTCGGATACCCCTTTCCGATGAGCGGGATCGAAACCGAAGAGAGAACCTCGGCGTCCTCCAGGACGTTCGCCAGGGTTGGGTTTTGCTGAACGCCTCCCTGGATAATGAGCGGTTTTCTTGTTTGGGCCACCACACCGGCCACGCCCTGGCCGAGCTTCTTCGTCATCTTGGAGGGAACGACCACGGAAAAACCGGAATAAGCCTTCAATTCCAGCTCCTGACGGGTTTCGTCAAACAACATGAGCGAGGCGCGCTCCGCCTTCGTTTCAAGCCGGGCACTCTGCGCGATTTCTTTAAATAGATGTTCCAGGTCGGTGGTCACCAGCCGTCGGTTGATCTCAAACAAAGGCATCAGGGATCGGAGGCGGATGTTCTCTTTGACCAGCCGATTCTTTTCCGTGGCGTGGCGAACGGCGGTGAGCAGCTCCTCCATCGTAAACGGTTTTATGACAAAGCCCAGGGTGCCGAGCTTGAGCGACTCGATCGCCATATTCACGGTGCCGTGGCCGGTGATCACGACAATCGCAATCCCCGGATCGTGCTTCTTGGCGGCATCGATCAATTCCAAGCCGCTCATCCCGCGCATCCGGATGTCGGTCAACAGGAGGTCAAACGGTTCATCATGGAAGTGTTGAAGCGCCTGCAGTCCGTTCGAAGCGGTTTTGACGTTGTACCCTTCTTTGTTCAAGAAACGGGTACAGAGCTCCACGATCGTCGGTTCGTCGTCTACAACCAGAACTTTTTCTTGCGGCATCGCTTGATCTTCTTTTAATGGTGTATCATGGCTTCTTCTTTAACCGGAAGTTTGACGACAAACGTCGCCCCGGCTCCCACCTCGCTGAAAACCGCAATCCGGCCCCCGTGTCTTTCGATAATACCATAGCTCACCGCCAATCCCAACCCGGTTCCCATTCCTTCCTTGGTGGTGAAAAACGGATCAAAAATCTTCGGAAGATGCTCTTTGTCAATGCCGATGCCCGTATCCTGGATCCGAATTTCGATCATCTTCCGGAAAAAAACGGGTTCATTTTCACCGAACCCCGGCTGAGTTGACGAACCGTCATAATTGTGGGCCAAGGTCGTCACGGTCAACGTTCCGCCTTTTGGCATGGCGTCGAAGGCGTTTTTCAAGAGATTGATAAAAACCTGTTTCATTTGGTCGCCGTCGATGATCAGCGTGGGAAGGTCGTGTCCGTACTCCTCTCTCAAAACGATATTCGAAATCTCGGCTTGGTGACGAAGCAGGTTCAATGTATTCTGAATCAGTTGATTGATGTCGATCAGCTCCTTCTTGATCCCCCGCTTGCGGGCAAAGTCGAGTAAATTTCTCACAATGTCCCGGGAACGCATCGCTTCGCTTTGAATGATCTTTAAATCCTTCTTGTGAGGATTCTGATCTTCCATGTCCTCCAGCATGAGCGCCGTAAAGCCCAAAATGCTGGTGAGGGGGTTGTTGATCTCATGCGCCACGTTGGTCGCGAGTTCTCCGATGGAGGCCAGCTTGGCGGATTGAATCAATTGCTGCGTCTGGCTCCCTTTCAGTTCTTCCATTTGTTGCTGGAGGGTTTTATACAGGCGGGCATTTTCGATGGTCACCCCCGCTTGCCGTGCGATGATCTCCAACAGTTTCAGGTCGGCCAGGAAAAAACTGTCTCCCGATCGTTTGTGGCCCAAAAGGATCAATCCGCTGAGCTGGTCTTTGGAGAAGATGGGCACCGATATGGCGACGTTAAGATCTTGCATGGCCGAGAGCAGGTTCACGCGCATCCCTTCCTCGAGCAATCCCATCGCCTGAGCGGTTTCCACCAACTCCTCCTGGAGAAGGGCCTCCCGTTTGGTGGGCATCTTGAGATAATGCATCGGCGAAATGGAGGCGTAATACTGGATCAGGGGATGGTTCCTATAAAGAGGGACCCGCGGCCCGGGGCCTTCCCGGTCGGTGCCGACCGACAATTCCTCCGCGTCCGTCAGGACCGCTAAAATGCCGTGATCCGTACGGAAGGCATGGCACAGCTGCTGAGCGATGCTTCTAAGAAGGCTGTCCAGATCTTTGACCGTGCTAAAGGTTTCGCTCAACTCACCCAGCAGTCGTTGGGCATCCAACTCCCCCCGGAAGAAGATTCTTTCGGTCGTTCTTTGGAATAATTTTTTCAGCGGTTCGAACCCCAATGCGATCAGGAGAGAGCCGATCACGAGGCTGGTCATGTAGCCCGTTTTGTCTTGAAAGAATCGCTGCGCGAGGAGGATCAGCATGGCGTAGAGCATCAACGTGCTGGCCAAGAGCAGCGAGTAGACGATCGTTCGACTCAGAATGAGGCGAATGTCCATCAAGCGATGTTTGATGATCGCATACGCGATGAAGCCGATCATGATGAGGGAAAAATGAGGACCCAGCCACATCAGGCTTGTATCCCCAGTCCAGGGCAGCCATAGATTGAAGTAGCTTCCGAACCCTGCCGCGATTCCGGTTCCTGCCACGACGTAGCGGATCTGCATCCTCTGGCGTCCTGACGACCCCCGATACCGACTCAAGAGATGGAGAAAGCCCCCTCCCATCAGGAGGGAAAATCCGATGGTATAGAATAGGTAGCTGGACTTGATAAAAACGACCTGTCTGTGATGATCCAGCTGTGTGAAGGATTGAATCAGGATGTTCGGCATGAGCAGGCCGGCGGAGACCAGAATCGGGAAGCCGATACTCAATATCTTGGCCGGCAGAGCCGGTAGAGGGGAAACGACCTCGTTGGGAAAAATCCTTGCAAATTGAAAAAAGAAGGTCGCGATGAAGGCTCCGGCCACGTAGGTGAAGTAAAACCAAAAGAGAGGGGACGGGTCGTCATTAAGGGTGAACATGCCATGGCCAAACGCCCAGGCGGCCACCGAAAGCACCGCGGCCGCGTATGAGCGGGTGATGGGGTTTTTGCCTCCTCGGCTGTAAACGATTAAGGAGAGGGCGAGATTTAGGGCGGCTGTTAAAAATAGGATTATGGTTTTCGTTTCCATATGTTTTCACCGTATAATTTGGAAGAACGAAAACAAACCTTAGAATATTAGCAATATTAATATTATCACAAAGAACGCCGTTTGAGTAGGAAGAAACCTGAGGAAAAGGGGTTGACAATGGCGAGAGGCAAAGTACACTTTACGTATAAACCGGCAATTCACTGGGGTCCTAGGAAGCATGAGGCACCTGATCAGCACGATCCGAGATCTGTTACTCCAATTGATGCCACGGTCGATTGTGCAATTTCTGGTCGGTTCGGTCGATTATGTATTTGTCGTGCATCCCCGTTATCTATCCGATGTTTGTCGGAAATATCCATTGCTTCGGTATGCTCCGGGCTGGTTTACCGCAGCCATTTCACGTCATCTTTGGCCGGTGCTGGGACCTTCCATTTCGGGGATAAAAACCCGGGATGGGCGGCCGATGAAGGGTCGCGTCGTTTTTTGTCCCTTGACGGCCGAGCTGATGTTCAAGAACCTCAACAAAGCCCGAAGGCGGATCGTTCAATCGGTCCGGCTGGGCGAAAAACTGGGACCTAAAGTGATCGGATTGGGTGCATTATCCGCATCCGTCATGCGCACAAAGTGGGAAGCTTTGGACGGAATCAAGGCCCTGATTACGAGTGGAAGCATCTACACTTCAGTCTTGCTCAGACAGGCGGCGGAGGCTTTGGCCCGGCGGGCGGGATTGGAATTGAAAGAGTGCACCGTGGCTGTTGTGGGAGCGGCGGGCCTGGTGGGGTCCCTGACAAGCAAGTTGTTGGCCGATAGGGTGGGAAAGCTGATCCTCGTGGATCGGCGGGTCAAGGTGCTCAATGAACTTGGAGAAGAGCTATCGAAACAGGTTAAAGCTCCGGTACTGCTTTCCAAAGGACTTTCTTTAACGCAGAAGGCCGATGTCATTGTAGCTGCAACCAATGCCATCTCGGCCGTATTGAGCCCTGCGGAGCTTCCCGCGGGGACTCTGATTATCGATGACAGTCGGCCGACCAGTACCCCTTTAAACCTTATGGAACAGCGGCCGGATATTGTCGTGGTGGAAGGCGGAGTTGGATATCTTTCCGATATGAAGTGTTCCTTTGATTTTGGGCTTCTTCACAAGAATGAAGTGTTTGGCTGTTTAGGAGAATCGATTCTGCTTTGCTGGGACAGCATGTACGAACATCGACATCTTGAAGGAAAGAATGACCTTGAACTGGCCCTGGAATTGGAAAAACTTGCCTTAGAGGTTGGTTTTGATCTGGCGGAGTTCCAGTGGCAGGGCCGTGCGATCCATTCCTCTCAATTCGATACCGTTCGGGCTGCGCGTACTCAAGATCCACATCCGGTCGTATAGTAAATCCGACAGAACAATTACCCCGATTTGTCCAGGCGCTCACATTGTCCGTTATCTTCGGACATTCGAACCCGTGCCCTGTTTCGGGAGAAATATCTTGACAATAGATTGGCCAATGGTTACAATAAATTCAGACGACTTCGCTTTCAATTCGTGTCCAGAAGGGCAATAAAATAAAAAGATTATCGGCGGGAAGTTTCCCGCCGTTTATGTAGCGAAATCAAGATCCTGTCGTACCGACCGGGTGACTCGAGGGTGCGAATTGCTGGGGGGAAAAGGGTGAGGAGGACCGATGTTCGAACGATTTACAGATAAGGGAAGAAAGATCATCATCTTAGCGCGGGAAGAAGCCGAGCGTCATCAGAATGATTATCTGGGTACGGAGCATCTGGCCCTAGCCATTTTACGAGAGACGGACGGCATCGCGCTTGCGATATTAAAGAAGATGGGGCTTTCCCCCGAACAGGTCCGCCTGGAAATCGAACGCAATCTTCCCAGCGGGGGCAGCACCATGACGTTCGGGGAAATTCCCTTTACCCCCCGTGTAAAAAAAGTCATCGAGTTTGCCGTTGAAGAGGCCCGCTTGCTGGGCCATAATCACATCGGGAGCGAACACCTCCTTCTAGGGCTCCTCCGGGAGGAAGAAGGCATCGGAGGGAAAATCCTACGAAGCTTGGGCGCCAATCTGCTTACCGCGCGTCAACTCACGGTTAATTTCCTCCGCAAGTCCGTACCCCGCGAGCGCGAGAAGAAAAGCAATACGCCTGCCTTGGAAGAATTCGGCAGAGATCTGACCCAATTGGCCAGTGAAGGAGCGTTGGATCCCGTGATCGGCCGGGCGGATGAAATTGAACGCGTTTTGCAGATCCTGTGTCGGCGGACGAAAAACAATCCGGCCCTGATCGGGGAATCCGGGGTGGGCAAGACCGCTATCGTCGAAGGTCTGGCCCAGCGTATTGTATCGACCGAAGTCCCGGACAATCTCCTGAATCGACGCGTCATTGCCCTGGACTTGGGTTCTTTGGTGGCGGGGACCAAGTACCGGGGACAATTTGAAGAGCGGCTTAAAGTGGTCATGAAGGAAATCGTCCAAGCCGGGAATATCATCATTTTTATCGACGAACTTCACACCTTGGTCGGGGCTGGCGCGGCCGAAGGTTCCATTGACGCGTCCAACATGCTCAAGCCGGCGCTCGCGCGGGGTGAGATTCAATGCATCGGAGCCACGACGCTGGATGAATACCGAAAGCACATCGAGAAAGATGGCGCCCTAAAGCGGCGATTCCAGCCGATCTTTGTTCAACCGCCGAGTGCGGATGAGACAATTCGGATCATCAAAGGACTCCGGGATCGCTATGAAGAGCACCACGGCGTTGAGATTACGGAAGAAGCGATCGTAGAGGCCGTGCGCCTCGCGGACCGTTACATTACGGACCGCTTCATGCCGGATAAAGCCATCGATGTGATCGACGAAACCGGTTCGCGGGCCAAAATGAAGAGTTATTCGCTGCCCGAGGAGCTTAAATCATTGGAGCAGGAATTAAAACGGGTCACACGCGATAAGGAATTGGCCGTTACGCTTCAAAATTTTGAAGAGGCTGTCAAGCTTCGCGAGGAAGAGGAGCGGCACAAACGGTTACTGGAAGAAGCCAAGCGGGAATGGAAGAAAAGTCAGGAAAAAAACCGGCCCGTGATCTCGAAGGAGGATGTGGGATATGTCGTATCCAAGATGACCGGAATTCCTTTGTATAAACTTGAGGAAGCGGAATCCCAGAAACTTCTTCACATGGAAGAGGAACTTCACAAAAGGATCGTGGGACAGGAAGAGGCGATTGCGGCCGTCTGTCGAGCCATCCGGCGTTCCCGAGCCGGTTTGAAGGAGGCCAAACGACCGATCGGGTCGTTCATCTTTCTGGGCCCGACCGGCGTGGGTAAAACCGAGCTGGCCAAGGCGCTGGCGGAGTTCTTGTTTGATGATGAGAACGCCCTGATCCGTATCGACATGTCGGAATACATGGAGAAGTTCACGGGTTCGCGACTTGTGGGGGCCCCGCCGGGTTATGTCGGATACGAAGAGGGCGGCCAATTGACTGAAACGGTTCGTCGTCGGCCTTATTCGGTCGTTTTGTTCGACGAGATTGAGAAGGCTCACCCGGAAATCTTTCATATGCTTCTTCAGGTTCTGGAAGACGGTTGCTTGACCGATAGCCTCGGCCGCAAGGTCGACTTCAAAAATTCCGTGCTGATCATGACCTCGAACCTTGGCACCAAGCTAATCCATAAAGGGGCCACGCTGGGTTTTCAGAAAGATGCGGATGAGGAAAAACGGGTCCGTATGAAAGATGACGTGCTCACCGAGTTGAAGAAGGGCTTCAATCCGGAGTTTCTCAATCGAATCGATGAAGTGGTGGTCTTCCATCCCCTCGAGATGCAGCACCTGATTAAAATTGTCGATATCCTGATCGAGGAGGTCAATCAGCGTCTTGCGGATCGCGGTATCCAATTGGATGTGACACCCGAGGTCAAAGCTTGGCTGACCAAAGAAGGTTATGAGCCGGCTTATGGAGCGCGACCGATGCGGCGTGTGATCCAGAAGAACATCGGGGATCCTTTGTCCGAGGAATTGTTGAAGGGGCGCTTTAAAGATGCCAAGCGGATTAAGGTGATCCTCAAGGACAATTTACTTGCCTTTGTTGAAGACGAGGTTATGGCGGAGGTCTGATCGGCTGGGTCAACACGCAAATAGCGGAATGAGGTGCTCCCCGGGCGAAGATGCTTGATAAGCATCTAGCACGAGACTCCGAAGAAAGTGAGGCGGGATGAGAACCCGGGGCCAAGGCTTGAAGGACCGAGAAGCATTAGATTTTCTTCCACATTCACGCTCCCCCCAAAATTCTATCTTGTTCAAAACGGTATCCAGTTTCCTTTGATCGGGTCCACCCAACGGCCATTCATATGGATCCGATTCATTTGCAGGCCGTGAATCACCTTGAAATGCATAATCATCGACTGCAAACCACTCAAGGGGTCAGAAAAACATGTGAATCTTCCGCCGTAGCTTTTTCATTTACCCAGGCCATACGGATGTGGATTCCGCCCGCGCTTTGGATGCGATTTGTCCAACGCATCCACAAGGAGGCCGCTTGCTTCTGTTAGGTATCGAAACATCGTGTGATGAAACGGCCGCCGCTGTCGTTAAGGATGGACGGGAGGTTTTGTCCAATGTTTTGTATTCACAGGAGCCGGTTCATCAACGATACGGGGGGGTGGTTCCGGAATTGGCCTGCCGTCAACATACCGCCGTGATCTCGGACGTGGTCTGTGCCGCCTTGGACAAGGCCCGTGTCGGACTTCGGGATCTCTCCGGTGTCGCGGTGACCCAAGGCCCCGGATTGATGGGCGCGTTGCTGGTGGGTGTTTCGTTCGCAAAGGCCCTCGCCTATCGTCACCGGCTGCGGCTGATCGGGGTGAATCATCTTGAAGGCCATATTGCGGCCGTCCATTTGGAAAACCGGACCGTTGATCTTCCCGCCGTGGCCCTCGTGGTTTCCGGCGGACATACCAATATTTACTTTGTTCCGGCCCGAGGTCCTTTTGAATTAGTGGGGTGGACCATCGACGATGCCGCGGGCGAAGCCTTTGATAAGGGAGCCAAGATGTTGGGCTTGCCCTACCCGGGGGGACCGGCGATCGATCGGGTATCCAGGGCGGGAAATTCCATGCGGATCAACTTTCCAAGGCCTTACCTTAATAACGATTCATTGAATATGAGCTTCAGCGGTTTGAAAACGTCTCTGCGTTATTATCTGGAACGATCGGGTTTCCCGGATGGGTCGGACCTGAGCATCCCGGACGTTGCGGGCGCTTTTCAACAGGCGATCGTGGATGTCCTGGTCGAAAAAACGGTTTCGGCGGCGGAGCGATACGGAGTCCGATCCGTGTGTGTGACGGGTGGAGTGGCCGCCAACACTCTTCTCCGTCGACGGTTAACCGAAGCCTGTGAGGATAGCGGACGATCGCTTTACATACCAAATCCGACCTATTGTACGGATAACGGCGCGATGATCGCGGCGGCCGGACATTTTAATCGGGAACGGGATTTCCCGTTGTTAACGTTGAGTCCTCAGGCGGCGCCTCCTCTGGACGGGTCGTGGTTTATTGGTAGTTGACGTTGACCTGGGGCGCGAAAGTAAACGTATGAGTGTAAAGGCCGAAAAAATTATAATCCAGCTCCCAGGCGGTCGAGATGGACATGTCTGTTGAGGATCGATGGATATCGATATCCCGGTCCGACAATTCGATGCCTAACTCATGCGCCTTGGCGATAATGGATCCGCGGATTTCGTCGTCCGACACCAATTGGCCCGTGCGGGCTTTCTCGTCCAGGAAATTTTTCATGTCGTAGGCGTCCATCCAATATGGGATCAGCTGAAATCCGAGGTAAACCCCTCCCACGAGCAGGGTCAGAAACAGGAGGAGACCGACGCGGAGTTTTCCGGGAGAATGGGCGTTGAAAATCTCCATAAAAATACATTATCATGCTTTTCCGCGTGATTTGCAATACGGCATTGTGTATTCATCGAGGCGGTCAATTTCCTTGACAAATTGCCGCATGATCCCTATAATTTGAAAGTTTTAATATGATTTAAATGCAGATTCATCGGTCCGAAATCCCGCAAGAGGGGCTTGATCTTGACTACGAAGCGGATCCCGCGACCCTCGACCTGAAAAGTCCCGGCGCCGAGTTTGAGGGTTCCATTCGGGTTCGGGCCCGGCTGGTCCCGACGGATCATTCCGTGTATGTTTCGGGAGAAGCCCAAGCCCATGCGAAGTTGCAGTGCGTTCGCTGCTTGGAGGCCCTTTTCTATCCGGTCCATTCCTCGTTCGAAATGACCGTGGTGCCGATGGAAGTGAAGCCCGACCGGTTGGCTGGGGAATGGCACGAGCTCGATGAAAAGGATCTGGATGAGTACGTCTATTCGGGCGACATCATCGATCTGACCGATGTGGTCAGAGAGCAAGTCTTGTTGTCCCTGCCGACCTATCCGTTGTGTCGGCCCAACTGTCGAGGACTTTGCCCTCAATGCGGCGCGGACTTGAACCGAACGTCCTGTGGTTGTGTGGAGGAGGATGTCCGTCGCCCGATGACCCGTTTCCAGGAGAAATTGAAGAAAATCATCAAAAAATAACGTGAGGTTGATTCCCTATGGCACATCCAAAGCACAAGATATCCAAATCCCGAAGAGATAAACGACGGACCCATAAAAAATTACGGGCCCCGAGCCTGGCTCCCTGTCCTCAATGTCACGAACCCAAGCGGCCTCATTATGTCTGCCTGAATTGCGGGACCTATAAAGGCCAGACGATCATTGCGATCAAAGAATCCTAGTCGTAGCCAGATAGCGGAGAAAAGCCGGATACCCAAGGGGCTCGAACAGTGAAGACGATTACCATGAAATTGGCCGTCGACGGAATGGGCGGGGACGATGCGCCCGGACCCATTGTTGAAGGGGCGGTCTTGGCCGCCCGGGAATTGGGGGTCGGTATTATCCTGGTTGGGGATTCCGCCGTTCTCGGGAAGGAATTAGACCGTCATTCCCCTTCGGGTCTGGACATTTCGATCGTACACGCGGCTCAAAAAGTGGAGATGGATGAGGCTCCGTCCGTCGTGATCCGCCGAAAACGGGAGTCATCGATCTGGGTGGCGACCGAGCTGGTCCGCAAAGGCGATGCCGTGGCCGTGATCAGTGCAGGAAACAGCGGTGCCACGATGGCCACGGCGCTATACATCCTGGGCCCGCTCCAGGGTGTGGAGCGGCCCGCGATTGCCACCATCATGCCGACCTTATTGGGTTACTCGATCCTGCTCGACGTCGGCGCCAATGTCGATTGTAAACCCCTCAATCTTTTTCAATTCGCGATCATGGGAAATGAGTACGCCGAATGGGTGCTGCAAAAGTCGAATCCCAAAATCGGCTTGATCAGCATCGGCGAGGAGGATACAAAGGGCAATGAAATGACCAAAGAGGCGTTTAAAATTCTGAAGGCGAGCCCCATGAATTTCATCGGAAACGTCGAGGGACGCGATGTCTATTCGGGGACGGCCGATGTGATCGTCTGCGACGGTTTCATCGGAAACGTCGCCCTGAAAATCAGCGAGGGTCTGGCGGATGTCTTGGGGAAGCTTTTAAAGCGTGAAATTGCGGCCACGTTCGGGGGAAAGTTCGGTTATTTCTTCCTCCGATCCGCCTTTCAGCGTTTCCGTCGACGGCTGGATTATGCCGAGTACGGCGGGGCGCCGCTTTTGGGGGTGAATGGAATCTCGATCATCTGTCACGGACGATCGTCGGCCAAGGCCATCAAGAATGCCGTCCGCGTGGCCAAGACCCAGGCCGAAGGCCGGGTGAATGAACGGATTCAGAAAGACATCGAAGAGAGCATGACCCTTTACAGCAAAGTACACGAAGAATACCTCCAATCGCTCAGACGAGACTGAATGAAAACTCGAATCATCGGTACCGGCGCCTATCTTCCCGAACGGGTCATGACGAACCGGGACCTGGAACGGATGGTGGAAACGACCGAAAACTGGATCGTGGAGCGAACGGGCATCCGGGAGCGGCGGATCGCCGACCCGGGCGAGGCGGCGTCGGACCTGGCGGTCCCCGCGGCCCGTCGGGCCCTGGAGATGGCCCGCCTGAATGAAAGAGATCTGGACCTGATTCTGGTGGCGACCATCACGCCGGACATGTTTTTCCCATCGACGGCCTGCCTGGTTCAAGACCGGCTGGGGGCGCCTCAGGCGGCGGCCTTTGATCTTTCCGCCGCCTGTTCCGGGTTTCTGTACGCCCTTTCCATTGCCGACCAGTACATCCGAAACGGCGTTTATAAAAACGTGCTGATCATCGGGACCGAGGTAATGTCCCGGATCGTCGACTGGACGGATCGAAATACCTGCGTCCTGTTTGGGGACGGCGCGGGGGCGGCCGTCCTGCAGCGAACGAAAAGCGAGCATGGGGTCCTGTCAACCCATCTCCGTTCCGACGGCCGGCTGTGGGATCTCATTCAGGTGCCGGGTGGAGGGTCGCGCATCCCTCCCTCTCCTTCGATGCTGGCCGAAAGGAAGCCGTATATTAAAATGAAAGGGAATGAAACATTTAAAGTGGCGGTCCGGACCTTGGAGGAAGCGGTGTACGAAACCCTCAAGTCGGCTCATGTTCAACCCTCTGACATCTCCCTGATGATTCCCCATCAGGCCAACTTTCGGATCATTCAAGCGGTGGCTCAGCGGCTGGGATTGGCCATGGATAAAGTGGTTCTCAATGTGGACCGGTACGGGAATACGTCGGCCGCGTCGATCCCTATCGCCCTGGACGAGGCGGTTCGCCAAGGGCGCGTCAAAGACGGAGATCTGCTGCTGTTCGAGGCCTTTGGCGCCGGTTTAACCTGGGCCTCGGCCCTTGTCCGGTGGTAGGCGATCCGGTCCGGGCGGCCAAGGTTCCGCCACGGCGAAGGCATCCCGGCGGAGGCACCCCCCTCATTCCCGTTCATCCGCTCGTTTTCGTGCGATAAAACGATATTTTTTTGTTGACTTCGAGATCCGATTTAAGCAATATCTGAATACTTTGACGATGACGGTTGCATTTTTGTTCCCAGGCCAGGGGTCTCAATATGTCGGAATGGGCGCAAAGTTATACGCGGCATCCGATGCGGCCCGACAGGTTTACCGCGAGGCGCAGCAGGCGCTGGGTTTTGATATCGCAAAGCTATGTCATGAGGGCCCGGCCGACCGGCTGGATCTGACCGAGCATACGCAGCCGGCGATTCTCACGACCAGCCTCGCGGCCCTGAGATGGGCGGAGGAAAAAGGGCTTTCGGCCTCCATGCTGGCCGGGCACAGCCTGGGCGAGTATACCGCGCTGGTCGCCTCCGGCGGATTGGCCTTCTCCGATGCCGTAACGCTTGTCCGGAACCGAGGGCGGTACATGCAGGAGGCCGTTCCGGCCGGGATCGGGGCGATGGCGGCCGTCCTCGGTCTGGACCGAAGGACGGTGGAGGAAATCTGCCGTTCGGCTTCTGGCCAGGGCATCGTTTCGGCGGCCAATATCAATTCTCCCGTTCAGATCGTCATCGGGGGGGAACGTCCCGCGGTCGAGGCGGCGATGGCGCTGGCCAGAGAGAGGGGAGCGAAGCGGATCATGCCGTTGGCGGTCAGCGTTCCTTCCCATTGTTCCTTAATGAAACCGGCGGCGGAACGCCTGAGCCGGGATTTAAACGGCGTGAAGCTCCTCCGGCTGAGGATACCGGTCGTGACGAATGTGGACGCCGTGCCGATCACCTCCGGTGATTTGGCGAAGGAGGCGCTGGTTCGGCAATTGGCCTCCCCCGTTCTCTGGGTCGATACCATTCAACGCATGGTTCAAGAGGGAATCACCACGTTTGTCGAGATCGGACCGGGGACGGTTTTGTCCGGTTTGGTCAAGCGGATCGCCAAAGAGGCGAGAACGTATCACATTGAGGACCCGGAAAGTTTGGAGGAGACCCTCGGTGCACTGGCCGCTTAATCCAGGGGTCACTCATTGGAGCGAAAGGGTAACATGACTTTAAAGGAACGCGTGGCCATTGTCACGGGAGGCGCCCGAGGCATCGGAAAAGCGATTTCACAGAGCCTGATTCAAGACGGCGCCCATTTGGTCATCTCCGACGTCAATCTGGGGGAGGCGAAGCAGACGGCCGATGAGCTGGCCACCTCCGGTCGCCGATGCCTGGCGGTGGGGGCCGATGTGACCGACGGCAAGGGTGTGGCCGGGATGGTCGATCGGGCGATCCGGGAGTTCGGTCGGATCGATATCCTGATCAACAACGCCGGCATCACCCGTGACGGCCTTCTTCTTCGGATGAAAGAGGAAGACTGGGATCTGGTCTTGAACGTAAATTTAAAGGGGGCCTTTCACTGCACGAAATCGGTGTTGCCCCTGATGAGCAAGCAGCGAAGAGGGAGGATCGTCAACATCGCGTCGATCGTGGGGGTGATGGGCAATGCGGGGCAGGCCAACTACGCCGCATCGAAGGCCGCGTTGATCGGATTTACAAAGTCCGTGGCGCGCGAATACGCCGGCCGGGGAATCACCGCCAATGCAGTGGCGCCCGGCTTCATCGACACGGCGATGACCCAGAACCTGTCGTCCGAGGTTCGGGAGGGTTTGATGAAACAGATTCCCCTGGGCCGCCTTGGGACGCCCCAGGACATCGCCCATGCGGTTCGATTTCTGGTATCGGAGGAGGCCGGATATATAACGGGACACGTCCTGCATGTCAACGGCGGGATGTTGATGGTATGAACCGATGGCGAATTCATCGTCAATTTGATTGGTGCAGTAAATCGGATAAACCCAAGAGGGGAGGTGTACAAGCCAATGGCAGCCGTGGATGAAAAGGTGAAGAAGATCATTGTGGAGCAACTCGGAGTGGACGAAGAGGATGTGACGCCGGATGCCTCCTTTGTCGATGATCTGGGCGCAGATTCTCTCGATACGGTCGAATTGGTCATGGCCTTTGAGGAGGAGTTCGGCATCGAGATTCCGGATGAAGATGCCGAAAAGATCCTCACGGTGCAAAACGTCATGGATTACATCAAAGAACGGGTTTAACGAAGATCCGCCGGAGGCCGGTCTTTGAGGGATGGATCGATGTCAATCGTGTCGGGCATTTTGAGGAAGGGGGTGGGGTTCTGAGTCGCCGCGTGGTCGTCACCGGCTTGGGAGTCGTATCCCCGTTGGGAATCGGGGTGGATCCGACGTGGAGGGCCTTATGCGATGGCGTCAGCGGCGTGGGTCCCATTTCGCGTTTTGATGCGGCCCAGATGCCGGTGCGGATCGCGGCCGAGGTCAAGGGGTTCGATCCGGCGAATTATATCGATAAGAAAGAGATCAAGAAGATGGATACCTTCATCCACTACGCCCTCGCCGCCGGCCAGATGGCGATGGACGATTCCGGGTTGAAGGTCACCTCTGAGAATGCGGAACGGATCGGGGTCTATGTCGGGTCCGGCATCGGCGGCCTGAATGCCATTGAAGAATGGCATCGCATTCTGATGGAAAAGGGACCGAAGCGGGTGACCCCGTTCTTCATTCCGATGACCATCATCAATCTGGCCTCCGGGCAGATAGCGATCCGGTATGGGCTCCAGGGCCCGAACTCCTCCGCGGTGACGGCCTGCGCAACCGGAAACAACTGCATCGGGGATGCCTTTCGGATCATCCAGCGGGGCGAGGCGGATGTCATGATCGCCGGCGGAACCGAGGCCGCCATTACGCCGCTGGGCGTGGCCGGGTTTGCGGCCTCGCGCGCCCTCTCCACGCGCAACGAGGATCCCGTTCATGCCAGTCGGCCGTTTGACCTGGAGCGGGACGGTTTCGTGTTGGGCGAAGGGGCCGGACTCTTGCTGCTGGAAGAACGGGAGTCGGCACGCCGGCGGGGAGCCCGGATCTATGCGGAGGTGGTCGGTTATGCCATGACGGCCGACGCCTACCACATCACGGCGCCTCCGGACAGCGGGATCGGGGCCGCCCGCTGCATGTCCCTGGCTCTCAAGGACGCGGGACTGCAGCCGGCCCAGATCGGCTATATCAATGCCCATGCCACCTCCACCTTTGCGGACAAGATCGAGACGCGGGCGATCAAGACCGTGTTCGGGGACCACGCCAAACGGATTCCGGTCAGCTCCACCAAGTCCATGACCGGTCATCTCCTGGGCGCGGCCGGCGGCGTCGAGGCCGTCTTCACGATCCTGGCGCTGGTCAAAGGCATCCTTCCGCCGACCATCAATTACGAACATCCGGATCCGGATTGCGATCTGGACTGCATTCCCAATACCGCCCGGCGCGCGTCATTAAACGCGGCCTTGAGCAACTCCTTCGGGTTTGGAGGCACGAACGCCTGCCTGGTCTTTCAAAAGCATGATGAACATTAAAACAGCGCCATGTCGCTTGAACCCCTCGACACGTTCCAGAAAATCTTAGGTTACTCTTTCCGCAAACCGGATCATCTTCGCGCGGCCCTCACCCATAAATCGTATCTGAATGAGCTGCGGGCGTCAGAAAAAGAGGGCGCGACCCAGGATAATGAACGCCTGGAGTTTTTAGGCGACGCGGTGCTGGATTTGGCCATCAGCGAGCGGCTGATCTCGCTGTATCCCTTGTCGACCGAAGGGGATCTTTCCAAAATGAAGGCCCGGCTCGTGAGCGAGGTCACGCTGGCGCGGGTTGCAGGGGGTCTCGGTGTCGGCGAATTCCTGCTGCTCGGACGCGGGGAGGAACGGACCCGCGGTCGGGAAAAACCTTCCATCCTGGCGGACGCGCTCGAAGCCGTGATCGCGGCCGTCTATCTGGACGGCGGTTTTGAAACCGCCCGGGCCGTTCTCATTCAAATATTCGAGGAGGAGTTTCGTCGTCTCGACCAGGGTCGGGAAGATATCGATTACAAGACGGAGCTCCAGGAATGCTGCCAGAGGGAATTTGATGTCCTGCCTACCTACCGGGTTCTGCGCGAATCCGGTCCGGATCACCAGAAACTTTTCGAAGTCAAGCTCATGATCAAGGAAGAGGTCTTCGGCATCGGCCGGGGGCGGAGCAAGAAAGAAGCCGAGCAGCAGGCGGCCAAGCAGGCGCTCGAGAAATTGACCCGGCGGCCGCTTTAGTGTAAATGCGAAATCTCTTTCTATTTTTTCTGATCACTCTTTTAACCGGCAGTCCGGTGTTCGCCCTCCTGGTGATACTGGCCGTCTATCTCGCCCTGGACTACCAATTCATCGGTATATCCCGGCGCTTGCTTGGGCGGTTCCGGCGAGCCGGCATGGTCCGGGCGCTCAACCGGGAGCTTTCGGTCAATCCTCACGATGCGACGGCCCGCCGCGACCTCGGAAGGATTCTGATCGAGGCCCGCCGTTTCGGCGAGGCGGTTCCCCATCTCGAAAAGGCGATGGATCGGATGCCCGACTCGGACGAAACGGTCTGCGACCTCGGACTGGCCTATCTCTGGACCGGCAAAGTTACGGAGGGAGAAAACTTGATCCGGAAAGCCATGGAACGGAGTCCGAAGCTCCGGTACGGCGAGCCCTATCTCCGGTGGGGCGAATTCCTGCTCCACCGGGGACGGGCGGACGAGGCCGCCCAGCGGCTCGAGCAGTTCCGATCCATCTTCTCTTCCAGCGTCGAGGGTCATTACCTTCTTGGGATGGCCTATCAGCGGGCCGGCGACCGGACGAAGGCGGTCTTGGCCTATCGGACCGCCTTGGAGATGTTCAAGCGCTCACCGCGATATAAGCGAAGGGAGGAGCGGCTCTGGGCGTGGAAAACGAGGGCTCGTCTCTGGACCGTGTGATGGACGACTTGGACGGTCCAGAAGGATCTTTTTCACTGATGCCGCATGCCACAAGCATGCCAGGAGATGTGCGCCGGGACGAATCTGGATGTTTAAGTTTATGGGCACCGATGGTGTCGGTTAGACGGCCGAATACGCCGGTATACTAAGTATATTAATCGTACTAAATGCAGCCCCTCATATGGGATGCCGGGGACACAATCCCCCACCGGTGGGGCCCGATCCGCTTCCGGCTTGATAAAAAAAGAAAAAAAGCTTGACACGTCATCAGGCTCGTGGTATAGTGCCGCCGATTTTGCTATCGGGGACGATCGGACTTCGGCATGAGGGAGGTTCCGGATCGCGGTCGTTTTACGGCCGCCGCGGCCGTAAACGCCTTAGTCGGATGGGACGGACTTGAAAGGAGGTGAAGGGCCTGATCGCAAAATACAGCAGGTCTTAGGGTTGTTTACTTGACCGCATTGGAATAGAGCCGCACCAATCGTTTGATATCGTAACTCGGTATACACACCCTATCAAGGAGGAACAGAGCATGAAGAAGCTTGCTGCAGTGATTTTCACCCTTCTTTTCGCTTCCACCGCCTCGGCCCAGGTGATCACGAATCCCTCGACCAATGCCCGTATGGACGGTCTGGGCGTGGCGAACTGGCAGATCGAGGACGATTTCAATATCTGGATCAATCCCGCACAGGTCACCAATTACAAAAACAACATCTACGGGGAGCTGGGAACCGAGTCGACATCGTCGCCGTGTAGTGTGAGTATTCCTTTAGGGGTAGGCGGATGCGGTGCGATTTCCGGGACCGGTTTCAATGACAGTATGAATTCGGGCAGTCAGTGGGGCGGTATGAATATGGACGTCTCCTACGGATCGTGGGGCGTTTATATTGGAAGACCTACCAACGGCTCAATTAATGGAGCATCCCCTCTGGGACTTAGCAGTTTTAACTTGAGCGGCCCTCTGGGGATGATGAATCAGCAGGCAGCTTTTGGTCCTTCGGGTACTGGGTCCCCATTGGGCAATAACCGGGTTGATCTCTTCTACGGACTGCACAGCGCAACGCCGATAGGTTTATATCTGAGCTATGCCGATCAATATCAGAAGAATACCGTGGGTGGTGTCACAAGCAAGGACGAGTCCACGGAGTGGAATCTAGGAGCCGGCGGGATCTTTGGCGGTGGGATGCTGGATGGCACAGTGGATATTACCGTACCCTCATCCAAGTGCAGTAATGCCGCCCCGTCCTGCGGCAACACGTATAAAAGCGATGCGGGGCCCAGCTTTGCGATTTTGGTCCGGCATCATGCAAACATGGGCAACAGCAAGCTCTTGACCACGGCCCAAATTCTATCGATTGATGCCTCGACCAAGGACTCGTCCGGGACGGGGGTCAAGGTTGACGACACGACCCTCGGCTGGAGGCTCGATACGGCCTTGAACTCCAAGCCGAATCCGGACACCCTGGTTGTGGCCGGTATCGGCCTTGCGGGTGCAAACCGTGAAGCAAAAGTAAATCAAGGTGGAGGCAAAGTCACGTTAGACAACCTTGCGATCCCGGTGAATATTGCAGTTGAACATCAAACCTTTAAAGTCGTAAAGACACGTATTGGATTGTCTAAACCTCTTTACAATAGTTCGAATTGTAAAGATAGTACACCCACCGGGGGGGGCTGCCCCATTTTTGTCGGGGGTCTGGACAAGTCGAATACTGTTTCAGACGGGGCTGCGACGTTCAGTTTGGGACTCGGGTGGGCGGTTATGGATAACCTGATGATCGATGCCGTGATCAACCAGGATGTTATCTTCAGCGGCACCTACGCGATTTCGGGTGTTCCGGAGACACTGTCCTCGAAACTTTCGGCCACGTATCGCTTTAAATAAGGCCGGGAGTCCTGTTTCACAAAAGCCCCTCCGGTGACGGAGGGGCTTTTTTTCTGCCGTAGGGGCGTAGCATGCTACGCCCCTACATACTGGACGGGCCCCGGTTACAATTGACATTTGGGTCATGGACACCTATCATACACCTCATGGCGGTTGATAAAGAAAACCTTAAAAAAGGAATCCTCCTCGTCCTCGCCCTAGTCGCGATGGGGATCGCCATGCCCTTCATGATGGGCAATCAGGAGACGAATTATTTTATGGTCGAGCTCCCCAACGGGAAACAGATACTGGCCCAGGTGGCCGACAGTCCCGAGAAACAGGTGGTCGGGTTATTTTTTACCAGGGAGCTTTCGCCCGACCAGGCGATGCTTTATATTTACGACGACGAAGATTCACACCCCATCTGGACGAAAAACAGTCATTTCCCCATCGACATTCTCTGGCTCGATCGCGATCGAAAGATACTGCATATTGAGGAGGCGGCCCCGCCCTGCGCGGACGATCCCTGTCCGACCTACGGGCCGAAGGAACCCGAGGCCCTGTATGTGATGCAGGCCGCGGCCGGCTTTGCCAGGATGAACCAACTTCAACCCGGTATGAGCATGATCTTCCGGCTGGTGCGTCGGGGATGATGGATGGCAGAGGCGATCCATGTGATCGCCTACACGGGGGCGAATACGAGATTCGCCCCTACGGTTTTCCGGCGGCTGGGCGTTCCCTGGCGAGAAATATCGAAACGGTGTTGCTGACGTTGTTGGCGATCGCCAGGCCGTTTGGGCTTTCCTTGTTGAACTTTCCGGTGACGACGGCGAACGGACCGTCCCCGGAAGGGTACATTGAGGGCGGATAGGCAAACGTTCCATCCCCCTTTCCGAAGGAAATCGAAAATTTACCGGTGAGATCATTCGTGGTGAGGAGGTCCTGTTTGCCGTCGTGGTCGTAGTCTCCCGTGAGCACGGCGGTCGGGCCGCCCTCCGATCCGAACTCCATCCCATCCTGAAACGTGCCGTCGCTGCGGCCGAGAAAAACGGCCATCGTGCTCTGGGAGCTGTAGATCACCACCAGGTCGGTGATGCCGTCCCCGTTATAATCCCCCGTACTGACGATGAGAGGCCGGAGACGTGTTTTGTAGAATTGCGACCTTTCAAAACTGCCGTTTCCCCGGCCCAGAAAGACCGCGATTCCCGGTTGCATTTCGCCGTTGTCGGCGATCAATAAATCCGGATGACCGTCGTGGTTGAGGTCGATCGGTTCCAGGGAGGTGGGCGTGTCGCCGGGATCGAAGCTGTCGCCGGCCGTGAAGCGTCCATGGCCTTCGCCGTTAAAAATCAGGACGCGGTCCAGCAGCAGGGAAACGGCCAGATCGGGCTTTCCGTCCTGATTGAAATCGGCCGCCGCGATGGCCGTCGGGGTCTTGTGGAATTCTTCACGCTGTGTCACGTGGAAGTTCCCGCTTCCTTCTCCCGCGAGAATCATCAAGGACGCGTCGGAGTTGTGGATCACCGCGACGTCCGGATAGGGATCGGCGTCGAAACGGCCGACCACGATCGATTTGGGCTGGACACCGACCTTGACGATTTTCTGATCCTGAAAGGTGCCGTCGCCGCTGCCGAGCAGGATGGAAAGATCGTTGCTGCCGAAGTTGGCCGTGATCAAGTCCAGATTTCCGTCATTGTTGAGGTCGGCCTCGGCGATCGCCGTGGGATTGGTGCCGACCGGGTAACTCGTCGGTCCGCTGAATAATTTGGGCGGCGGAGGGGCCGGGGTTCGGGGATGGCATCCGGTCATGATGACAATCAGGAGAAAGACCAGGACTGGAAAGGGCTTCGGCATGGGTCTTCCTTGAGAAGGTTCAGCCCATTGTAGCCGAACTGGCCCAAATCCGCAATGCTATTTATAGGGGCTCGGGTCGCGACAATCCGATGTTGGGGCCCGTGCGGGCTTCGCTCCTCCGATGCCCCCACACCCCGCGCTCGGACGTGCAAAGCCCGATCCTCGCTTTCACCGGCTCTCGCTTGCCTTTTTCGCTGGGTTGAATCCCTTGTTCTGTCGCCCTTCCTGTGTTAGCATAGGCCCATGAAACGGACCGCCTTGATCTATCATCCCGATTACCTTTTGCACGACACCGGCCCCCAGCATCCGGAATCCTCCCTCCGCCTGAAAGCGATTATCGGTCGGCTGGAGGAAACCGGATTGATTAAAAAGCTGACGGTTTGCTCTCCGAATCCGCCCCGGACGGGTCTGTCCGAGTGGATCGCCCGTGTTCATAAGCCCGGTTACCAGGAACGACTCCAACGCCTAGGGCCGGACAAGGGCCTCGCCCGAATCGATGCGGATACGGTGATGTCTCCCCATTCCTACGACGCGGCGCTCCTGGCCGTGGAGGGAACGCTTTCGGCGGCGGACGGGATTATGTCCGGAAGGTTTACAAACGCGTTTTGCGCCGTTCGGCCGCCGGGCCATCACGCCGAGTCCAATCGTTCGATGGGGTTCTGTCTTATTAATAATATCGCGGTCGCGGCCCGCTACCTCCAAGTATGCCATCATGTATCCCGTGTGATGATCGTCGACTGGGATGTCCATCACGGTAACGGGACGCAGCATATTTTTGAGGAAGACCCGACCGTCTTCTATTTCAGTGTTCATCAGTTTCCCCTCTACCCCGGAACGGGGCGGGCGGACGAACACGGCCGCGGCGCGGGTGAAGGCTATACGTTGAACTGTCCGCTGTCGCCGGGTCAGGGGGATGAGGAATACCTTTCGGTCTTCGAGAAATCGCTCCGTCCCGCCGTCGAGGCCTTTCGTCCGGATTTCATACTGGTCTCCGCCGGTTTTGATGCCCATCGGGCCGATCCGCTGGCCAACATGCGCGTTACGGAAGAGGGTTTCGGGGAGATGACCCGCAAGGTGATGGAATGGGCCGGCCTTTATTGCGGGGGAAAGGTCCTGTCCTGCCTTGAAGGGGGATACAATCTGGATGCGCTGGCCCGATCGGTGGAACGCCATCTAGAAGTCTATTTATCGTCGGAAAGGGAACCGTGATGCCGGGCTTCAAAAAACATATCTTCGTCTGCATCAATGAGCGGACGCCGGACGATCCGCGGGGAAGTTGTTCGGCGAAGAACTCCAAACAGATCCAGGAGCACCTTTCCTCCGAGGTTAAGCGGCGGGGTCTGAAAGGAACGGTTCGGGCCAACAAGGCCGGTTGCCTGGACCATTGCGCATACGGCCCGTCGGTTGTGATCTATCCGGAAGGTGTCTGGTATACGGTTCGGACCCTCGAGGATGCCGATGAGATTATGGATCGTCATATCGTCAAGGGTGAAATTGTAGAGCGTCTTTTGATGCCCGATAATAATAAAAAATAGGTGAGGTTTTAGAACCGTCCCTGCCGCCTTTCGGTTTCCACAACCAACAGGGGAAGATCCCAGGAGAAGGTCCAATGTCCGCCATCGAGGAGAAATGGGCCGCCAATGAAGAAAAGGCGGCCTACATTAAGAAGTTCCCCGGGTTATTCTTAAACTGGTCCGAAGCCTTGGGCAAGAAGATCAACAAAGTTGTCCCCCTGAACGATGGAATAGGCGCCGTTTTGTTGATGGAGGACGGGACCTTTACTGTTGTATCAAAGATCGACCCCACCATTCATCAGATTTATGAGGGTATTCAGTCCTTGCGTCCGGAATTGGAGCCGCGTCTTTCCGGGGCCTATCGGACGCTTGATGAAAAAGTATTACGAGACAAAAGAATGACAAGCAAGGCCCGTCTGGAAAAAATCCTGGGAGCGATACGAAATAACATGTCCGAAATACCTGAATTAAAGGAAGAAATAGAAAAGTTGATCCGGAGCCTTCCCCACTGACATTTCAGACCGAAAACGGCGGTGGAAAATTGGCTATTAATCTATATAAAATAATATGTTATATTTATTCCCCCGCCGCTTTATACGGAATTATGGTTTATTTCTTATTGATTTCGCTTTAGTTTCTCCGTATAATACCGTATAAACATCCCTTAAATCATTAGAAAGGATACGCTGTGGCCAAGGAGCTTACGAAGGCCGAAGAGTTTTTCCTTAGGAAATTCAATCTGAATACGATCCAGCTGGAACAGACCATTGGAAAGGCGCTGGGAAAACAGATTGATTACGCGGATCTTTATTTTGAGTACCGTACGAACGAATCGGTCAGCCTTGAAGAAGGCATGGTTAAAAAGGCCGCCAAATCAATCGGCCAGGGCGTCGGGGTTCGGGCCGTGGCCGATGAAAAAACCGGTTATGCCTACTCGGATGAGATTACATTAAAAAATCTGGAGTCGGCCGCGCAAACGGCGCGATACATCACGACGGATCGATCCATCGGAAAGCCCGTGCCGGTCCATGGCGATGTCGCCCGACCGGATCTCTATCCGGTTCGGACGCCCGTTTCGGACATTTCAGTTCAAGAAAAAATCGACCTCCTGCACCAGATCGACAGCGTGGCGCGCCGCTACGATCCGAGGATCAAAAAGGTGATGGCTTCCTTCGCCAGCGAGCACAAAGCCGTACTTGTCGTCAACTCCGAGGGCCGGATTGTGGGCGATATCCAGCCGCTTTCCCGTCTTAACGTGACCTGCATCGCGGAAGAAAACGGAAACCGGCAGGTTGGCAGTCACGGAGGGGGCGGTCGGGTCGAGTACTCGTTTTTCCTGGAGAACCGCCTTTTTGAAACGTACGCCAAGGAAGCCGCCCGTCAGGCCATCCTGAATCTTTCGGCCGTCGAGGCCCCGGCGGGCATGATGGACGTGGTCTTGGGGCCGGGCTGGCCGGGAATTCTTCTGCATGAGGCGATCGGCCACGGTTTGGAAGGGGATTTCAACCGAAAACGGACATCGGCCTTTACCGACCTGATCGGAAAACAGGTGGCCTCCGAGCTTTGCACGATTGTCGATGACGGAACCATCCCGGGACGGCGCGGGTCCTTGAACATCGACGATGAGGGAACGCCCACTCATCGGACCGTCTTGATCGAAAAGGGCATATTGAGGGGCTACCTTCAGGATCGCTTGAACGCGAAGCTGATGGGGATGACGCCCACCGGGAACGGCCGCCGGGAAAGTTTCATGCATATTCCCATGCCGCGCATGACAAACACGTTCATGCTGGCGGGGGAGTCCCGTCCTGACGAGATCATCCGCTCGGTCAAGAACGGCCTTTACGCCGTGTCCTTCGGCGGGGGGCAGGTGGATATCACGAGCGGCAAGTTCGTCTTTTCGGCCAGCGAGGCCTACCGGATCGAGGACGGGAAGGTGACCGCCCCGGTGAAAGGCGCCACGCTGATCGGAAACGGTCCGGATGTTTTAAAGCGCGTGACCATGGTCGGCAACGATCTTCAATTGGACGCCGGCGTCGGCACCTGCGGCAAGGACGGCCAGTCGGTGCCGGTGGGCGTCGGACTGCCGACCCTGAGGATCAACGGCATGACCGTCGGCGGCACGGCGGGATAGGCGGGAAAGCACGGGAATGATTCCATACGAGGATCTTGTCACTTCCGTATTGAAAAAGGCCCGGACCAAAGGGGCCACGGCGGGCGATGTCGTGATCGTGGAGGGCGACAGCTTCGACGTTCAGGTCCGGCTCAAATCGATCGACAAGCTGAGCAACGCCCATGAAAAGCGGTTGGGGTTGAGGCTTTTTTTCGGGAACCGGAGCGCGGTCTGTTCGACCTCCGATTTTTCGGTCGAGTCCGTCGACCGACTGGTGGAGGATACCTGTTATCTGGCCCGATGCACGGCCGAGGACCCGCATGCCGGTCTTCCCGAGCCGACCGCACTGGTCTTGCCGGATCTGGACCTCTACGACGACACGCTGCCGGCGTGGAAGATGGAGGACAAAATCGATCTGGCCGTGCAGGCGGAAGCGGCCGCATTGGGATACGACCGCCGGATCGCCAATTCCGAAGGGGCGGGACTTTCGCATGCCGCCCGCCGCGTGGTGTACGCCAACACGAACGATGTGATCGGCAGTTATCCGGTCAGCCATGTCTCGTTTTCGGTGTCGCCGGTCGCGACGGAGAACGGCTTGATGCAGCGGGATTACTGGTACTCGGCCAAGCGGAAGGTCAAGGAGCTGGCCTCTCCCGAGTCGGTCGGCCGCACGGCCGCCCAGCGTGCGCTCCGCAGACTCGGGGCGCGGAAGATCGCGACCGGGGAGGTACCGGTGATCTTCGATCCCGAAACTGCGGCCGAGTTGATCGGAAGCCTCAGCGCCTGCGTGTCGGGGTACGCCGTCTATAAAGGCGCATCGTTCCTGGCCGGGAATCTGGGCCGGCCGATGGCCGCTCCGTCCGTCACCGTCCTGGACAACGGTCTGATTCCCTCGGCGCTGGGCTCCCGGCCGTTCGACGGAGAGGGCCTGCCGACGCGGAAGACGACCGTGATCAAGAAAGGGGTCCTGGAAAGTTATCTGCTGGACAGCTACTCCGCCCGGAAATTGGGGCTGAGCTCCACCGGCAACGCGGCCCGGAGCGTCGGAGACGTCCCGTCCGTATCGCACACGAATTTCTACCTGGTCCCGGGGACGCACAGCCCGGAGGAGATCCTGCGCTCCGTAAAGCGGGGTCTGTATGTCGTGGAGACGATCGGGTTCGGAGTCAATCACGTCACCGGAGATTATTCGCGGGGGGCGATGGGACTTTGGATCGAAAACGGCGAGTTGACCTATCCGGTGGAGGAAATCACGATCGCGGGGAATCTCAAGGAAATTTTTATGGATATCGAAATGATC
>DATKAN010000033.1 GCA_035498035.1 Nitrospiria bacterium | reverse complement strand
TCCCTCGAACCCTTATCTGTGGCTCTCCCTCGGCGGGACCCTGCTTCTGCAAGGTGTCGCGTTGTTCGTTCCAGGCCTACGAAGACTGCTCGGGCTTACTCCCATTTCGCTCCTTGACGGGGCCGTGATCGGCGCCAGCGCGGTTTTGCCGCTCCTGATCAATGAGGCGACCAAAGGGTCGGTTCCCAGGGCCTCCGATGCACCCGAGGAAAAGACCCTGGGCTCAATTGCAACCTCACCGTCCCTCCCTCTCCCCGGTTAAAACTCCTCGAAACGGACCCGCGGGACTTTTCTCGATCTAAAAGCCTGACCAAACAATCCTGGAGCATCTGCCTTCTAATAATTTCAAGCCATCTATCCCATCCTACTCTATCCCATTAAATCCAATTCTAACCAAGAGTTATAAAAAAACGCTAATTGGGTAGAATAGGATGGGGTAGGCCTGAGAGTGGCGGGCTTGAGCACAAAATGAGCACAATTTTTTTCTCGTGGCTTTCACCTACCAATGCTTAAGAGCCAAATGCCTTGAAATTATTAGTTTCTGGAAGAAGGAGCGTACTACGATCGCGGTCACCCGTCGGAGCGAGCGAAGCGAGCCCCGGTCCGGTGGACTAAGAAGTCATACCGCGGGGCGACCTCCCGTTGGAATCGGTGGCCATGGGGGCGACTCTTCCGACCTATAGAGCTGCAACCATGCAGACGTTCCCCAATGATGCAAAAAAATGCTTTTAAGGTGCTGTGGTGAAAGCTGGAGTCGGTCGCGGTGTTTCGAGATGAACTCGAAGATAAATGAATCCGGTCCACACCGATATCCCCGATCGTCAGGCAGCCCGCAGGACATCACAAGTATTTCATTCGGAGGCGTGTCCTTGGCACGCACTCGTGACTCCAACACATGGATCGCCTGGCTCAGTCGAATATTGGCTTGGTGCGCTCCGGATACGAAAATCTCGTTAGGGAGACCGTCACGATAGACTTGAACGTGTACAGGGCCGGATTGTCCGTAGAACCCGCGGTCATTTGGCCAAGGGTCTGGCAGCCCTTTTGTGAGGTCTACTCCATCGCCGACGCAGCCTTGGTCTTTTTCCAATAAGACGCAGATATTGTCGAGTAAGATTTTTGTATCGCCTGGAAGCGGCTCGCCGGGCAAGACAGATATGACGACCAATCGACCAACCAGATGCGTGTAGCGCGAAGCAACGGTTCTGAGCCGTTCACGAAGATCGCGGCCCAGTTTGCGAGCCTGCGCGAATTCGCGTCGGACGTCGAAAACAGTCAACTCAGTTAGCTCGACCGATTGGGCTCGTCCGTTAACTCTGATGAAACGGTCGGGCGGGTCTCCGCCCGGCCTGATTTCGATAGGATGCCCGCCGTCGACCGTAAGAGATATAGCTAATGCAAACGACAAGATCTGAAGATCTTCTCGACGATCTTTGTTTAGTGGGCCTGCGAGGGCCGGTACATCGAGAGGCTTAGGGGGGATGACGTACAGAGGGTCATCCTCGCGATCAGGTTCTGTGCCGTGAATGCCTATATCCACGCAGGGTCCGACATTTTCGGCCTCGAGTTCATGCCACCAATTCAGTCGGTATGACTATAAAATTAAGTTGATCTAGCGATCCGGGTTCGTAAATCATTTCTTATTGATTCCAGTTCAGTGAAAAACTGGTTGCTATGCTGTTCCAAAAACATATCCCAGAGCGAGCAAAAATTCCTCTGAAAACAATGCGCGTTTTCAACGCTGAATCTGTGATTCAAAAACAACCGTATTTGGTTTTACTGCTCCGGTGACTTATCTCAGGTCAATCTAATTTTCCTACAGATAAGGTTTTAATTTCAATTTGTGAGACAGGAATCGCGGTGTGCCTGAGTTGAGCTTGCATTGCTTTGACCTGTGTTTCTCGTTCTTTTATTTTAAGGTCACGTTGGATAAAACCTGATTTTGAATTATTTAAATCACTGTTTAAAGAGTTCCAGGTCATGAAAACCATATCCACGTCCGATGGTTTTAGGTGCTCTGTGTCACCGAATAATAGATATCTTTCCAATGAAAACTTAGAGGCGGACATCAATTCAACATTTGCATCCCCATCAACGAATGTGTTTCCGTTGACCAGTACAACAGACTTTAGCTGTCCGGTGTTGTTGATCAATATGGCTGCACCATCCTGATGTCTGTCTTTGACATTTCCTGTTCGCCCAACTAAGAGAAAATCACCATGATATCCTTTAATCATTGAGATTACTTCGCCGTCATCAGCCCCTCGATAAGACCGGAACCAAATTAAACCACCATCTTGAGATACCCTGGCCGCAAAAATTTCCTTTTTGCTCCTGCCATCTTTGTTGTTACCAACCAAAAGGTAGCTGCCATCTTCATCTTCTAACAAAGAAAGAGGCACTTGCTCATGTTCCAGTTGGTAAACTTTTGACCACAGGGGAGCTCCATTAGAGTTTAACTTCAACACAAAAGTATCACCGTCGGCAACGTCTGGTTTTGTGTAACCCGTTATAACCAAGTTTCCCTTACTCTCTTCTACTATGCCATAGCCGACATCATTATAACCAAGATCGTAATAGTTTGCCCAAATTTGATCGCCCGAATTGGACAACTTTATAACCACGACATCCCAATTAAGTGCCGTACTTGTACTATTTTTAGCACCACCTACGAGTACATAGTTCCCATCATGCATTTGTATCACATCGAATACAAACTCTGCCCCTATGTCAATTGTAACAGCCCACTGTGGGATTCCAGATCCATCAATTTTAAGAAGGAAAGGACGTTCTGGCCTGCTCGGGCTGATTACCTTAAGTCCAGTAAAGAATAGGCTCTGACTACTTCCTAATAATAAATAACCGCCATCCGAAGTGGCTATAGCTGTGCGCAGCACGTCCTTATTAGTTCCACCATAGGTCCTCGCCCAAAGTAACTGATGGTCAGGTGATATAATCGCCGCGAAATAATCTGTTGTTTCACCAAAGCTCTTAAAACTATGTCCAAACAGGGCACACGATCCGTCCTCCTTACATATGATCTTATTTCCGAAATCCAATGCTTTCCCTCCAATCAAGTAAAGCCCTGACAAACTCGGATTTCCTATTTTACCTGGTTCAAGGGCCAATATATTTATATTGTTACTTATCGTGGGCGTTGCGCACCCCGCTAAAATTAACCCAATAAGTATATTTAAAGTTGCCCTAGCCGGAGTTCGGATGCTCATTGTGAGATGGCTGATCATTTATATTTGTTTTTGAACTTCGGTAAGATTACGCCGATAATTTAAGAAAATCAATGAACGGTTGCATAGAATTTTGGTGAGGATTTTGAAACAAGAGGGCAGTGGTGAACGCCAGCGCTGGTATTTAGGGAAAGTTCCTTGATCCGCTGATCAGAGCCAGGAATCCAGATAATCCATCACTCGGCGGTCGACCCAGTAGGTGGCCGCTCCCGGCCAACGTCCCTCGACAAACCCGACATGGCCGCCGTAAGGCGTGAATTCGGCCGTCAGCCAGCGCGACCGGGCCGCCGCGTCGTGAGGAAGACAGGAAGCGGGAAGAAACGGATCGTCGTACGCGCTGAGCAATAAGGTGGGCTTTCGGATTTCTTCGAGCCACGGCGTGGCGCTCGCACGCGTCCAGTAATCCTGGGCGCTCGAAAATCCGTGGAGCGGCGCCGTCACACAGCCGTCGAACTCGGCGAAGCTTTGGCTTCGAACCACCGCCCTGGGATCCAGCAGGTTGGGATATCTTTGCAGTTTCATGAGCGCCTTCTGCTTGAGCGTTCGAAGAAAGACCTGTCCGTAGATCCGGTGGATGCCGTGGTCGACTCGATAAGCCGCGGCCGCCAGGTCGAACGGGGTGGAGACTGCAACCGCCGCCCGCAGTGATTCCGGGGCCTTCTCCCTTTGTTCTCCCAGCCACTTTAAAAGAACGTTTCCCCCCAGCGAATAACCGACCACTGCGATCGGACGGCCGGGCCGACGCGCGGTCAACGACGAGACCACCTCGTTCAGGTCCCCGGTTTCTCCGGAGTGATAAAACCGGGGAAGACGGTTCAGCTCGCCGCTGCAGGACCTGAAATTCATCGCGACGCCGTCCCAACCCCGCCGGGCCGCCTCGCGAAGCAATCCGGGGACGTACGGCGATCGCGACGACCCTTCCAGTCCATGCAGGACGATTACCAAGGGACGCCCGCCGGACCGGTCCCCAGAATCGAGCCAGTCCAGATCGACAAAGTCGCCGTCGGAGGTATCAAACCGTTCGCGACGGTACGACGGCAGAGGGGCGCCGTCGAACAGTTTTCGCCAGACCGTCTGACGGTGCGATCCGCGAAGCCACCACGCGGGACGGAATTCGGAAACCTTCTTAGGATGAACCGTTTTATTTTTTGAGGTTTGAGTCGTCATTTTACGGGATTATGCACAATGAAGAACTATTTTACACGAAGACGAGCCTAAATGGAATGCGGCAGCGATTTTTCCCTTGACCCAACGTTCGCAAGGGGGATTGCTTGGTATTATTCTTTCCGATGAGGGATTGCGCGTGGGGTTCTATCCGGACCGGAGGATTAATTCGGCGCAGCGGTGACCGCTGGTCACGGCGCCTTCGATCGTGGCCGGGAGTCCGGTGCGGGTCCAGTCGCCGGCCAGGAAGAAATTCTCGTAGGCCGTTTTCTGATCCGGCCGCCATCGCTCGGCCTCGGGCGTGCAGGAGTAGGTCGCCATGCGCTCCTTGATCAGACGGGAATGGATCAGCTTGGCCTCCCGAACTTCCGGGAAAAAGCGGGCCAATTCCTTATGGGCCAGCGCGATCAATTCGTCCCGCGGCCGGTCGATCAGATCGTAAGCCCCGCTCGTGATGCAGGCCAGCGCCCCGGCCCGTGTTTCGTCTTTGTTCCAAAGGCGAGACTTGTCGAAGACCCATTGAATCGGCGAGTCGATCAGGCCGATGAACTCTTCGTCCATCACCGGCCGGTCAAACCAGAGATGAATCGAGACCATCGGCGAGTCTCCCAAATGGCCGAGCGCCTCGAAGGGCCCGCCGCTGTCCATGAGCTCCGGCGACAACAATTTTCGCAAGGCATGATGCGGCACGGCGCTGACGGCGTAATCGGCCGTCATGGCCCCGCCGTTGCGCAGCACGAGGGCCTCGAATCTTCGGTTCGAGAAAGCGAGGCGGTCGGCCGGGGCGTTCAGATAAACTTCCCCGCCGCGGGCCTCGATGAAACCGCGGGCCTGCTCGGTGTACAGGTCGCCCAGCCCGACCGTGATGATCCCGAAGGAGGAATCCCGGAGCGATCCGAGAAAGGTCTGCCGCAGAACGCGGAGAAACAGGTTCGCCGAAGCCCGCTGGGGGAGTTCGTTCAGGGCCGAGATCGAAAGGGGGTACCACCAGCGCTGACGGAGCGATTCCGGCTGATGAAGACGGTCCAGCCATTCTTTGAGCGTCATCGCATCCGGAAGCGACCGTTTCAGGACGATCGAGGCCCCGGCCCGAAGCAGGTGCAGGCGGTCTCTTACCGAAAGGCCACGGCAGCCGGCCACGCCGGTCAACAAATGAAACGGCGGGGGCAGAGAAGATCCGGTTAGGACCATCCGGCCGCCGCCGGGTTCGGCCAGGACCATCCGGAAGCGGTCCTGATAGCGGACGAGGTTCTCCGTGCCGATGGATTTTAAAAATTTCTGCGTCTCATGAAACGCGCCCAGCAGCGCGTGCTGGCCGTTGTCGATCAGCTCGCCGGTCGCCCCGTCCTCGATCGAGTAGGCCCGGCCGCCCAGAATCCGCCGTTGCTCGATCACGGCGACCTTCGCACCCCGATCTGCGAGGGCCACGCCGGCCGACAGACCGGCAAATCCACCGCCGATGATCAGAACCGTTTTCATGTTGGGATCGGGTGACCGATTCCGGTCCGGATCATCAGCGCGGTTTTGACGGCCAGGGCGAGTTTGCGGGGTTTGGAGAGGCGGACGCGGTGTTCAAAGACGTTGTAACGGACGGTTTGGATCCTTCGGAGAAGGGCCGAGTAGATGGCGGCCATGATCTCGGGGGCGATGAGCTGCCGTCGGTGTTCGGGCTTGAGCAGATCGGCCGCCCTGCGGAAGTAGTCGCCGGCACGTTCGGCCTCAAACCGCATGAGCTCCACGAAGGGTTCGTTGTAGGCCGATTTCATCAGCTCGGCCTCGGTGTAGCCGAAGCGGCGAAGATCGTCCTGGGGGAGATAGATCCGTCCCCGTTGCGCGTCATCCTTGACGTCCCGGAGGATATTCGTGATCTGAAACGCGATGCCCAGCGCGACGGCGTAATCCCGCTCGTCCGGGCAGCCGAAAATCTCGATGCAGATCAATCCGACCGTGCCCGCGACTCGGTAACAGTACTGGGAGAGATGGACGAAATTGGCGTAGCGCGAGGTCGTGAGATCCATCTCGACCCCCTGAATCAGCTCTTCAAAATGGGTCCGGGTCAGGCGAAATTCTTTCACGGTTTTCTGCAGGGGCAGGATGATCGGATGGGTTCCCCGGCCGTCGTAACATCGGCTCAATTCCGCCCGCCAGAATTCCAAACGGCGTTTTTTTTCCTCCGGGTTCAGCGCGCTGTCGGAAACGTCGTCCAAGGCCCGGCAAAAGGCGTAGACGCGCTCGATCGCCTCCCGTTGGGGTCCGGGCAGGAACAGAAACGACGGCGCGAAATTGCTTTCCCGATGCCTGCTCTGAGCCGCTTGGACCGACATTCTCTATGAATTCCCGTGCGGGGCGTACCGAGCGATCGCCGCTTTTGTCAGCACGGCGATCTTGTCTTTCAATCCGATGGCGGGACGGCGGTCAAAGACGTTGTAATCCACGCGCTCGATCCCCTCCAGGATGGCCATTCCTCCGTTCCATATGAGATGAAGTTCGAAACGGAGATCGCGGCCGACGCGGTCGCAAAGGGGGCGCCCCCGATGAAACAGCTCCCGCGTTCGCGCGATTTCGTGCCGCATCAGATTTCGGAAGCCCTCGTTGCACCGGTGCGCGCTCAAGTCTTCCTCGCGATACCCGAATTTCGCCATGTCCTCCAGCGGAAGATAGACCCGGTCTTTTTCGTCGATGGCCACATCCTGCCAGAAGTTGGTCAGTTGGAGCGCCGTGCAGATCGAGTCCGAAAGCGCGTGAAGCTCCGGGTCGCGGCAGCCGAAAAGCAGCAGGACCAAGCGGCCAACCGGATTGGCGGAGTAGCGGCAGTACCTCAGGAGATCCTCAAACCGGGTGTGGCGCTTCGTGGTTACGTCCATATTGAAGGCCGTCAGGAGGTCCTGAAACAGGGCTACGGGCAGATCAAACCGCTCCATCGTCTCTTTGAGCGCGATGAAGACGGGATGCTGCGGTTTTCGCCAGACACACTGGAGCAGTTGATTTTCCCAGTTCTCCAGAAAGGCCAGACGGAGGGTGTCGACCATCCCGGGCTCGTCCGCGAAATCGTCCGCGATGCGCGCGAAGGCGTAAACGCTGTGAACATAGGGCCGGAGTCTTTTGGGAAGGAAACGGGAGCCGACCGGAAAATTCTCGTAATGGCTCGTGGCCAGGCGCTCGCAATAATCAAAGGCCTCTTCCAGGGTCCAAGAACGCTCTTCGAGCTGATGGGGGGGCGGAGGAGAAGGTCGTGTCATGAGTATGATTTAACACACACGCGGCCTGGAGTCAATTACAGGGGCTCACGTCGCCGCTATTATCTGCGGGGGCTCGCGCGGGCTCCGCTCCTCCGATGCCCCCACGCCCCGCGCTCGGACGGGCAAAGCCCGATCCTTGCATTCACCGGCTAGGCGGAATGAAGCAGCTCGATTGAGCCCGCCGAAGTCCTCCCGCTCTCGCTCGCCTTGCTCGCTGGGTAGATCCTACGGGGAACGCGAGCGAGACAACGGCACTTTCAGACGAGGTAAATGATGCCTTGGCCCAGAGGGCGGAGAAGGGTGGAATGGGCTACGCTTTTATGGCCAGCGGATTATCGGGGGCGTTGACGGAGAGGAACTTCACCGTGTCTTCGTATCCCAGCTCAATCGCCCGATTCAGCTTGTAACTGTTGGAGAATTCCAGTGTTCCAAGTTCGAGACTTTTCGAGGGTTGGAGGAGCACCATCTCGACCGGATGAAGCTCGCCCCGGGGGTACAGGCTGTTGATCCGGTTCAGGTGTTGCGCGTCGTCGAGGAGGATGGCATATTGGCTGGCCTCCAGGAGCGTGATAGTGAGCGCAAGGTTGTTGCGGATTTTTTTATTGGCGAAATCCTCCCTTCGGCTGTTGATCACCGCGTAGATTTTCGTGGCGCCGTTTTCGATCGCCGCCTTGAAAGGGACGTTGTCCGTGACGCCGCCGTCCACCAAGACGTGGTCGCCCACACGGACCGGCGGAAAGATCACCGGGATGCTCGCGGAGGCCAGAAGGCAAAGATCGAGGTGAGGACTGTCATTGTAGAATCGCAGGACCTTCCCGGTCACCAAGTCGAAGGCGCTGACGATCAGTTTTTTTGAGCTTTTCTGGATCCTTTCGAAATCCACGCTCTCGCGGATCAGGTCCAGGAGCGGTTTAGAGGAGAAAAAGGGATAGGTGAAATTACTGAAGAAAGAAGCGATAAAGGACATTTTCCACATTCGCGAGTAGACTTTTTCGGTGGTGAGGTGCTTCCAGATCTCAAGAAGTTTTTTCTCTTCGCCTGCGACCACCATGGCCGCGCTGAGGGCGCCCGAACTCGTCCCGCAGACGATGTCCGGGTGGATTCCCCGTTCGCACAGGGCGTTCACAACCCCGACCGAATAGGCCCCCTTGGAGCCTCCGCCGGATAGAACCAGCGCGACTTTTGGTTTTCCGTTGCCTGAGAAAGAGGGGTTGGAAGGGTTCATTTTTAACAAAGGCTCCGGATTGTTTGTCATCAATATAATTTTACCATCGAAGGGTGGCCTGTCAAGATGAACAATATATATGGAATAGGGTCGGTGCCGTCTTGGTGGAGCATTAACGATCCTGGATCGTCGCTGGTATATAAAATCCCGGATTGCATCAGTTTCGTTGGCAACCGAGGCTAATATATTGTAGTTTTCCACGTTCGTATCCTACTGATATCTAATTAATTTTTCATCCATCGTGGCCCTGAATCCGGATTGACACCCTACTTCCCGGCTGGTACAATGATTTAAATTTTTCTCGCCCGGCCTTAAAACACCGCTTTCGGGTGGTCGGGTCGGGAAAATAACCAAAAATGGAATTAACGATGAGCCGTAGCGATCGTTTTCTTCTTGCCTGCCAAAGAAAGCCCGTCGATCGAACTCCGGTCTGGTTCATGCGCCAGGCCGGACGGTACATGAAGGAATATCGGGAGATCCGGAAAACCCATTCCATCCTCACGATCTGTAAAACCCCCGATCTGGCCGCCCGGGTGACCCTTCAGCCGATCGAGCTCTTCAACCTGGACGCGGCGATCATCTTCGCCGACATTCTTCTTCCTCTGGAGCCGATGGGGATTCAGTTGGAGTTCGCCAAGGGCGAGGGGCCGGTGATCCATAATCCGGTGCGCACCGCGGCGGGGGTCGAAGCGCTCCAGCCCTTCGAGCCGGAGGAGAAGACGCCGTTCGTGATGGAGGCGATCCGAATCGTCCGGCGGGAACTCGACGGTAAGGTTCCCCTGATCGGGTTCTGCGGGGCGCCATTCACGCTGGCCAGCTACATCATCGAGGGCGGCCACTCCGATCACTACCTTCGAACCAAGCGGATGATGCTGCACGAACCGGAGCTCTGGAAAAAGTTGATGACGAAACTCGCCGAGGCGATGGCCGATTACCTTGGGGCTCAAGTCCGGGCCGGGGCGCAGGCAGTCCAGGTTTTTGATTCCTGGGTGGGCTGTCTCAGCCCGGAGGACTACCGCGAACATGTTCTGCCCTATACCCGTCGGATGATCGCCGCCCTGAAGAAAGAAGGGGTTCCCGTGATCCATTTCGGAACGGGGACCTCCGGATTTCTGGAATCGATGCGGGACGCCGGCGGGGATGTCATAGGCGTGGATTGGCGAATCAACCTGGATGAGGCCTGGAGGCGCTTGGGGCCGGGGGTCGCGATCCAGGGGAACCTTGATCCCGTCGCCCTTTTCGGTCCGTTGAAGGAAATCGAACGACGCGTTCAGGACATCCTCCGCCGCGCGGGAGGCCGGCCCGGTCATATTTTCAATTTAGGTCATGGAATCCTGCCCGAGACCCCGGTCGAAAATGTTGAGGCCGTGGTGGAGATCGTCCATCGTTTCACTAACTAATTGCCGCTCGTCCTCCGAAACACCGCCCGCCGGACAAGCATCGGCAGACTGTAATCATAAATAATTCCGACCCCCCCCTCCCCCAAAAGAGCTATATCCGAATAACCCTTTTTCCCGTCAAAAATAGACCATCCGCGGAATAGACAAGGCCTTTGATCCTGGAGTAACGTGTGAATCATTAATCTCCGCAGAGGGCCTTGTGCAAAAGCGGCGGCTTCTTTTGATCACGACGCAATCGTTGTTTGGAACCGGAATAATCAGCCTGCTGGATGCGCAGAAGGACCACTTGGTAATCGAAAAAGTGCCGGATGTGAAAACGGCGCACCAAATCTGTGGAACCTTCAAGCCGGAAGTGGTCGTGGATTTCAGAGAGACAAGCAGTCCGGAGGATCAATGCCTTTTGCAGGAATTGGTTTCCCGTTATCACACACGGGTCGTCCATTGCACCCTGGAGGCCAATCAACTCACGATCTACGACAAGACGCGGATAATAAACGCCACGGTGGAAGATCTCATGTCCGCCGTGATGAAATAATGATGAAGGAAATCGACGAAGTGAACAAACCCAATCACGGGGATAAAGGAGGTCAGTCATGAAGATATCGTACTTCGGATGTTTTAGGAAAGCGGCAGCGCTCATTGCCGTGTGTTTCCTGACATCGTTTGCCGGGGGCGCCGTTTCGCTCCCGCCCGCGAATGCGGAAGAGGGACACTCGCATACGGAGGTGGCGTCGGCCGATTCGCAGCCCTCTCCCGACTGGAAGGCGAAATTCAAGGAGCAGATTTCCCGGGAAGATACGGCCGAGGGCCATGCGGGCCACGAGGACCAGGTGAATGCGGCCATGGAAAAACTTATGGACGAGATCGCCAAAGGGTCCGGTGAACACGCGGGCCATGCCGGAAACCCGGGACCCTTTAACGACATGAGCATGGCGCAGCAGATGGACCGGAGTTATTTCCTGGGTCCGGCGCCGGCGGGGGAAAGTGTTACGACCGGCGGGCGCTGCCCGGCCGGCGTCCCGACAAAGGAGTACGATGTCTCGGCCATCAATGTGGAGATAACGCTGAATCAATGGCTGGACTATCACCCCGGGTATATGTATGTCCTGAGCGAGAATATTCAGAAGGTTCGGGATGAAGAGAAGGCCAACCGGGAGGCCCGCAAAGCAACGGGATATAGTACCGGCGCCGTCTCGACCGGCCTTCAGACCGACATGATCCAGCCGCTGAACATCCGCGGAAACCAGGGGGACTGCGTGATCATCACCCTCCGGAACCAGCTGGATGGAGAGGACGTCGGTCTGCATATCCATGGTTCCAGCACGATCGTCAAGGCCACCGGTCAGCCGGCGACCTCGGCCAATCCCGATTCGACCGTCAAACCGGGTAAAAGCCAGGTTTTTGAATGGTACATCCGGCCGGATGAGCAAGAGGGTGCCCATGCCATGCACAGCCACATCGGCCGGGAACAGGCGAGCCTCGGAATGATCGGCTCCTTCATCGTCGAGCCGATGGGTTCCACCTATTTGGACGCCATCACCGGGAAGGAGACCAAGAGCGGTTGGGAGGTCATGATCGCCAATCCCAACATGCCGGATTTCCGGGAATTCGTGATTTTCTATCATGAAATCGGGGATGAGTCCTTTCGGCCCTTGAACCGAGCGGGCGAAATGATCCCACAGAGGGATCCAAACACTGACGCCTATCGTCCCTCCGCGCGCGCGCTCAATTATCGCAGCGAGCCGTTCGGGATCAACAACCTGGCGCTTCAGGAAAAATACTTCCATTTTGAAGATGAGTCCATGGCCTACAGCGCCTACACCTTCGGCGATGTTCCCACGCCGCTTCCCCGCTCCTACATGGGGGACCCGGCCAAGTTCCGCCTGGTCCACGGCGGGGGCGAGGTATTCCATTCCCACCATCCGCATGGCGGGTCGATCCGGTGGCTCCGTCAGCCGAAGGCGGACGGGAAGGCGGATTTCCTCATGACCGCGGCCGGAAACGGTCCGGTGAAATATCCCGAGGTCCGGACCACCTCCGACCGCGTGGATGTCGAGGTGATCGGGCCCACCGAGGCCTTGGATCTTCAAACCGAATGCGGTTCCGGTCTTTGCCAGCAGTTGGCGGGGGACTTCCTGTTCCACTGCCACGTGGCGCATCACTATGTCGCGGGGATGTGGTCATACTGGCGGGTGTACAACACGCTGCAGACCGGGAAATATCCCTCCGAAAGCACGGACATTATGCCGGCGCTTCAGGAGCTCCCGGACCGGAAAGGCCGGATGAAGCCGGCCGTAACCTCCGACAAGCTCGTCGATAAAACGATGGATTGGTACGACAAGAAATGGAACATCACCGCCGACAAAACGGACTTCTCCAAGGAAATTCCGGATGTGTCGATTAAGGACTGGGTCAAGATGATGCTTCCGCCGGCCGGCCAGCCGGGAAACGTCGCGGATGAAAAGGGCCAGATCGAGGCCTATGACGCAACGGTATGGGACTGGTCCTGGGACGGGAACAAGGCGATGGGTGAACCGGAGGTGACCGGTGCCTTCCCATGGCCCAAGTACAGCTCCCCGATGCCGGGGAAACGGCCGGCGATCCTGTTTGAGGAGAAGACGGGAAAATTGGCCTGGCCGCATTTCAAGCCGCATTTGGGGAAACGGGTTCCGTTCGCACGCCATCATGGTCCGGCCCCGTGGCTGGAACCGATTCATATGGACAAGAATACCGGGGCCTTGCCCACCGATCCGGGAAGCGTCGGCGCGCCCAAAATGGAGACGACCCTTCCGGCCCGACCGGGAGAACAGGGACGCTGGAGTCTCTGCCCCGAGAACGCGGGGAGAAAGCAGTACACGATCCACTTTATCGAGACGCCGATCACCATGAACGACGCGATCGGCAAAGAGAAGGCCGTGGTGGATCCACACGGCACGATCTACGTCCTCCAGGAAGAGGAGGCGGCGGTCCGGGCGAACAGCAATCTGGCGCGGCCCTTGGTTTACCGTGCCAACGTCTATGACTGCGTGGACGTGATCTTGAAAAGCGAATGGCTGGACAACGACACGACGAATTTCCAGATGTCGAAGATCAACATCCATCCGCACTTCATTCAATTCGACAACCAGTCTTCCGACGGCGTGATCACCGGCTTCTCCTACGAGCAGTCGGTCCGCCCGTTCACCGAGATGAAGAAAGAGAAACAGGCGGGATTGCCGGTGCCGATGAACGCCGTCCTGGCCGAGGATGTCAAGGCCGGGGCGACCGCCGTCAAGATCAAGATGCCGGACGGGGCGACGAAGTTCCATGTCGGAACCGATATCATGATCGGAATGCAGCAGGTGAATGCCTCCGAGGTCCGGTGGATCAGGGAAATTCAGCAAGATATGCTGATGTTCGCCGAACCGCTGAAGCATGCCCATAAGAAGGGGGAGATCGCCTCGGTGGAGTTTGTTCGATACCGCTACTGGGTGGATTCCGACCTGGGCACGGTATTCTGGCACGACCATGCCCTGGGCGGCACCACCTGGCCGCATGGAGCGGTGGGCGGCCTGATCGTCGAGCCCTTCGGTTCGACCTATCACGATCCGAAGACCGGCAAGGAAATCCGGAGCGGTCCGATCGCCGATATCCATACCACCGAGCCCGTCGGCTACGGGGTGAACGGCAGCTTCCGGGAGATGGTTCAGTATCTTCATGACACGGTGCCCTATACCGCGCAGGTCGTGACGGCGGGGAATCCGCCGGGTCAGACGGTCAAGGCCGCCATCGACGCGGGGCAGGCGCTCTTCTTTCAGATGCCTTACGACCTGGATCTGGTCGCGGTCCCGATGCTCAACGGCGGGACGCACACCACCGGCGGTGGATTTTTCTTCCGGGCCGAGTCGATTGCCAAACGATTGAAGTTCAAACCGGAGCCGTCGATGGTCTTTTCCACCCGGGTCTATGGAAAAGATCCGGGGACGCCGCTTCTGCGGGCCTACGTGGGAGACCCCATTGTCTTCCGGTTGTTGCATGTCATGATGAATGAAAGTCACACGTGGCACATCGCCGGCCATGCCTTCCGGACGGAGCGTTACGCGGAACATTCCGATTTCAGGAATGCCTATCATGTAGGAATCGCCGAGCGCTACGACCTGGTCACCAGGGCCGGCGGGCCCCAACAGATGGCCGGGGATTATCTGCACTTTGACGGCCGGGCCTCTCATCTTTCGGAGGGGAGCTGGGGCATCCTTCGCGTGCTGGATAAAGAGGTTCCGGATTTGAAAAAGCTTCCGGGGCACGATGAAGTCCCGGCCTCGGCGAAGTCGCTCTGCCCGGCGGATGCGCCGGTCAAGACCTTCAACGTGATCGCGGCGGACCGGGCCTTGAAGTACAACCCGAACGCCCCGGACACGATCGACGTGGATTTCGACCGCAAGCTCCAGGTCGCCAACCCGACGGGCAAGATCT
>DATKAN010000032.1 GCA_035498035.1 Nitrospiria bacterium | reverse complement strand
TTGTCTCGGCTTCTGTTTGACTGTGCGCGTGGCCAGTGGAACCCTCCCGTTTGATTGAGACCGTTCCAATCTACTGGGAAGGCGGCGGGCTGTCAAGAATAATTATGCCCGGCTTGGACCGGTCTGTTGATATTCACTCCTGAACTTGAGGCGCCTCGATCGGGCCCAGGCATTTCGTCCCGCCGCTTGAAAGTATCGCGCAGGTATGCCAGCCTCCCGCGCCGAGCGCGACGACCCCGGTCAGCCCGGAAAAAACCGGGGTGGCGGCCATCTTGTCCTTTACCGCTCCCAATTGGCCCAGGGAGTTGCTACCCCAGCAATAAACCTCGCGACTCTCCAATATCGCGCAGGTATGCTGGCTTCCCGCCGAGATCGCGGCCACCTTGTCCAGCGGAACGGTTTTTCCGCCGGGTCCCGGAACGACCACCCGGACCGGCGTGAGCGAACTCTTTCGCAGTCCGTCGCCGAGCTGCCCTTCGAATCCCTCGCCCCAGCACTGCACGGTCCCATCCCTAAGCAGCGCGCAGGTGTGGCGGCGTCCGGCCGTCACGGCGACGGCTTTGCCGGCGATGGGGACGGGGCCGGGCGGAAAGGAGTGAGGCTCCAAAATGCCGTGGCCGAGCTGTCCGTAATGATTGTCCCCCCAGCAAAGGAGCTGCCCGTCCTCCTGCACGGCGCAGGAATGCTCGGCCCCCGCCGCGATCGAAATCGCCCGGGAAACCCCCGGCACGACGACCGGAAGGGACGGCTTCGCCAGCGACGGCCGTTGAATGCCGGTCTGGCTCGTCCGGTTGTCCCCCCAACAGACGACCTCACCGTCGATCAGCCGCGCGCAGGTGTGGTTGCGCCCGGCCGCGATCAGGGTCGCCGGACCCACCGGCGTCAGCACCGGCTTCGAGGAAGGATGCTTGGTGAGATCGGCGAGCTGGCCCAGGTCGTTTCGACCCCAGCATTTCACCTGGCCCGTGGCCAGCGCGGCACAGGTATGCCCGTCTCCCGCCGCCAGGGCCTCCACATTGGACAGACCCGACACCACCACAGGAGCCTCCGCATCGGCCGTGGTCCCGTTCCCGAGCTGGCCGTAACGGTTGTTCCCCCAGCAAACCGCCTTCCGGTCCGGCGTCACCGCGCAGGAATGGCTATCTCCCGACGCGATGACCGCGGATTTCGACTCCGCCCCGCGGGCATTCAGCGGAACGCCGTACACGAGCACAAAAATCCCGATCAGAAAGACCCCCCGACGCATCATAGGAATTATCCATCCGTGCGGCCGACTCGCCGGGGCCGGGCCCCGCTCCGGCCCCTACCCCAACGGTATGCGGCCCTTGTTTTTCGCCAACCACTGCTCGAAGTTCTGAAGCCCGGGATGCAACGCGCGGGTGAATTTCAGATCGCGCACGCCGCAAAAGTAATCGTTGAAGTCCCGTTTGAACTGGAACATGTTCCCCAGATCGTCCGCCCCCGGAAAACCGAAGCCGCGATAAACCTCCGGCGGAACGTCGTTGTAGCGCACCGGCTGGCCCAAGGCCTTGGCGAAGGCCGCGGCCATTTGCGCCCCGGTCGGATGATCCCCGGCGATGGCGATCGTTTTGCCGATGAATTCCTTCCCCTTCTTGAAGATTCCCAAGGCGCAGGGGCCGATATCCTCGGCGGCGATTCCGGGAAGTTTTTTATCGCCCATCGGAAATGTGATCGCAAGCCGACCGTCCGGGCCTTTCTTCGGCCCCATTCCGAAATAAATAAAGTTATCCCAGTAGAAGGAGGTGAGCAGGCAGGTGGTCGGCGCGCCGACCTGTGTGAAAATTTTATCGGCCTCCCCTTTGCCGTCGAAGTGTGGGACCTTGTATTGGCCCCCGAGCGTGGGCATCCGGTTGTCGCTCAAGGGCACCCACCTTCGCGTGTCTTCCAGCGTCGACCAGATGACATGCTTCACGCCGGCCGCCTTGGCCGCCTTGGCCATCGCGGTCGCTTCGGCGATCTCTTGCTCGGGCTTGAAATGCGCCCAGAAGAAGGTGACGCAATAAGCTCCGTGCGCTCCGGCGAAGGCCTTGTTCAGGCTGCCCTCGTCGTCCACGTTTGCGGCCACCACCTCGACCCCCATTTTGGCCAGCTCCATGGACTTTTCGGACTTCGGGTCCCGTGTGAGCGCGCGCGCCGTGAACTCGCCGCTTTTGTCGTTAACAATGGCGCGAACCAGGCCGCCGCCCTGTGCGCCCGTCGCCCCGATGACTGCGATGATTTTTTTCCCTGCCATGGTGCCGCCTCCCTTATCCAATTTACCTCACCGACGTACCGATCGGTTCGTCCCTGCGCCGATGGCTTCTCCCTATATATATAATAGATGCAGATCGAATATATTGCTCCTTTTTAGGACCGAATCCGTCATTGCGATTATCAATTTTGGAGCCGGGACTCGACCTCCGGATGACATACCGGTTTAGAAGATATTTAAACTGTCGGACAAAATCTTGACGGGACGGTTCAGAATTATACCGAATCACGGGATGAACCGCAAGGGAACGCGAAACGGTTTCGGCGGCTACGACCGCGTTACGAGATCGCGCCAGGCGACACGGCGAGGATCGACCACACGGTACTCGCGCGGGGAATCGGGCTCGAGCCCCTTGAGCAGCTCGACCGCCTGGGCGCTCTCCTCCAAGCCCCAGACGCAGGCCATCGCCAGGATCTGATTTTTCTCCTCGACCAGCAGCAGCCCGGGCGGCGGATCGTTTCGCGCGGACGCGCGGGTGGGTTCGCGCCGATCCGACAACTGGGACAACTGCTCCTCCAGATATTTCTGGAGGCCGGCGTCGAGGGTCGTCCGGATCTTGTGACCGGCCTGGTAGAGCCGCGTCCCGCCGCCGAGATCCACCAGGCCGGCATTGAGAAAACGGAGATGACAGGACTCGGTCGATATCGGGAACTGGGCCGTGATCTTCTCGTAGCGGAATACGATCGGTTCGGCGAGCGCCGCCTCGTATTCCTCCCGTGTCAGGAGCCGGTCCACCTGCATCAGGCCCAGGATCAGTTCCTGGCGGTGCCGGAGCCGGGTCCGGTTGTGTTCGGGATCATACCGCAACGGGTTGACGAGCATGGCCGACAGCATCGCGCCCTCCGCGACGGTCAGATCGGCGGCGTGCTTGTCGAAATAATACCGGGACGCCGCCTCCGCGCCGAACAGCCCCGGGCCCCACTCGACCTCGTTCAGGTACAATTCCAGGATCCGCCGCTTCGAGAGGATCTCCTCGACCCGTCGGGCCAGTATGAACTCCTTCACCTTGCGCGTGATCGTCTTTTCCTTCGTGAGAAAGACGTTTTTCACCAACTGCTGCGTGATCGTGGATCCGCCGCGGGCGTACCGTTTTTTCTTCAGGTCCTCCTTGAGGGCCTCCCAGGCCGCCTTGTAATTGATCCCCTCGTGATGGAAGAAGGTGTCGTCCTCGGCCGCGATGACGGCGATCTGGAGGTTCGGGGAGATTTCGGACAGCGGCGCCCAGATCCGGAACTCCTCCCCGGTCAATTGGGTCAGCACGATCCCGTTGCGGTCGAGGACCTCGGTCGCCTGCTCCGGTTTGTAGGTCGCGATCAAGCGCGCGTCGGGAAGCGTGGCGACGATCCAGCCGAGCCAGGCGCCGGTTGCGATCGCGAGCAGCAGGACGCCGAGCGCGACCGTCCTTAAAATTTTTCCAACGGCCATCTTCATTGCAGCGCCGTCCATGATAACACCATTTGGATTTCCGAGACAACTTTGATACTATCCCCCCATGGCCGACCCGCTCAAAAATATCTCGATCGTCCTCGTCCGCCCGACCCGCCCCGGGAATATCGGGGCCGCCGCGCGCGCGATCAAGAACATGGGCCTGTCACGGCTCGTCCTCGTCCGGCCGGTCGACCCCCTGTCCTCGGATTCCTACACCATGGCCTACGGCGCGCACGACGTACTCCAACGCGCAAAGGTGTACGGGTCGCTTCGAACGGCCGTGGCCCGGTGTCGATACGTCGTCGGCACTACCGCCCGGACGCACAAGGGGTACGGAAAACCGTCGACATTGATGAAGACCGTTCCGGACCTCCTCGCGCGCGCGAAGCGGCATCCCGTCGCGGTCCTTTTCGGCCCGGAGTCGTCCGGGCTGGCGAACGACGAAATCGCCCTCTGTCAGTCGCTCGTGACGATTCCGACCGCCGAGGCGCATACCTCGATCAACCTGGCCCAGGCCGTCATGGTTGTCGCGTATGAACTGCGGCGGTGCGCGGAGACGGGCAACGGAAAGAACTCTGCGAAGGGCCGCGCCGCCGTCGACACCGACCAGCGCGAGCGGTTTTACGCGGAGATGAAGACCCTTCTCGAGATGATCGGGTTCGTGAAAGGGACCCAGGGAACCCATATCCAGGCCGATCTTCGCCGGATCTTCGGCCGGGCCGAACCGGACGAGCGCGAGCTTCGCATCCTGCGGGGGATCGTCCGCCAGGTGCGCTGGGCCTTGACGCATCGATAAAAAAAAAGATAGAATACTCCCCAGTGACGACGAATTTTGAGAATTTCCGCATACCGCCGGCCGTATTGGACGGCATACGTCGCGTCGGCTTCACGCAATGCACCGAGATCCAGGAGCGGACGCTTCCGATCACGCTGGAGGGCAAGGACGTCGCCGGACAGGCCCAGACCGGCACGGGAAAAACCGCGGCCTTCCTGATCGCGATCTTCTCGCGTCTTCTGTCCCTTCCCCCGCCGCCGACGGGCCACCTCCCCTCGCCCCGTGCGCTCGTGATCGCCCCCACGCGCGAGCTGGTCGTCCAGATCTTAAAAGATGCCCAGTCGCTCGGCTCCGAGCTTCCATTTCGAATGCTGGCCGTCTACGGCGGCGTGGATTACGACCAACAGCGCACGGACCTGAGTCGCGGACCGGACATCCTGATAGGGACCCCGGGCCGCCTGATCGATTATCTCAAACAGAAGGTGTACGACTTCCGGAGGCTCCAGATCCTGGTGATCGACGAGGCCGACCGAATGTTCGATATGGGATTCATTCGGGACCTGCGCTACATGCTCCGCAAGATGCCGCCCTACCACGCGCGACAGTCGATGCTTTTTTCGGCCACCCTGTCCTTCCGCGTAATGGAGCTGGCCTACGAGCACATGAACAACCCGGTCAAAATCGAGATCTCGCCCGAGCAGGTCACGGCCGAGCTGGTCGAGCAGCGGCTCTATCATGTCGAGCAGGCCCAGAAATTCTCGCTGCTGTTGGGAATCTTAAAAACCGAACCGTGGGAACGGATCTTGATCTTCGTGAACACGAAACGGGAAGGGGAAAGGCTGGAGGCGAGATTAAAGCAACACGACTTTCACGCGCGCGCGATCACGGGCGATCTTCCCCAGAAAACCCGTCTCAAGGTGATCGAGCAGTTCCGCGCCAAGACGCTGCCGATCCTGGTGGCGACCGACGTGGCCTCGCGCGGCCTGCATATCGAGGCGGTCAGCCACGTCATCAACTACGACCTGCCGCAGGACCCCAAGGACTACGTCCACCGGATCGGAAGGACGGCGCGCGCCGGCGCGACCGGACATGCGATCAGCCTCGTCTGCGAGGAGTTCGCCTTCTCGTTGGAAGAGATCGAGACGCTTATCGGCCACAAGATCCCGGTGATCTGGGCCGAGGACAAGGACTTCATCACGCCGCTTCCCGAGCCGCCCCGGCACGAATACCGCCGTCACGGCCCGCCACAGCACGGGAGACCGCATCAACCTTCCGGACGACGCGGCGGCCCCCCCGGTCCACGTCACAACCGTCACTCCGGCCAACGCAAAACAGGCGGATGATTTTACTGAAGGTTTAACGCCAGCAATTTCGGCTCGGTCATTTCTTCGATCGCGTAGCGCACGCCCTCGCGGCCGAGGCCGGAGTCCTTCACGCCGCCGTAGGGCATCGGGTCGATCCGGTAGCTCGAGACCTCGTTCACCATCAGCCCGCCGACCTCCAGCTCCTCATACGCATGGAAGATTTTTTTCAGGTCATTCGAAAAAATCCCGGCCTGAAGCCCGTACGCCGAATTATTGACCGAGGCCAGGGCCTCGTCAAAATCGTTATAGGGGATCACGACCACCAGCGGCGCGAACACCTCCTCGGTGCAGACCTTCATGACCGGGGTCACATGGTCCAGAACCGTCGGCTCGAAGAGCGGCCCGCGACGTTTTCCGCCGATCAGGACCTTCGCCCCTTGTCGGACGGCCTCCGCCACCCATTGCTCCGTACGTTCGGCCGCATCGGAATGGATCATCGGCCCGACGCTCGTCCCGTCATCCATGGGATCGCCGGTTTTGAGCGCGCGGACCAGGTTCAGAAAGCGGTCCATGAAAGGTTTGATCACCGGCTCGTGGACGTAGATCCGCTGGACCGAAATGCAGGACTGGCCCGCGTAGGAGAACCCGCCGGCCGCGCAGCGGCGGGCCGCGAGATCCAGATCGGCGTCGCGGTGGATGATCACGCCGGCGTTCCCGCCCAGCTCGAGCAACACTTTTTTCTTTCCAGCCTTGCTCTTCAGATGCCATCCGACCTTGGCCGAGCCGGTGAACGAGAGCAGCCTGAACCGCTCGTCCGTCGCCATCTTCTCCGCGAGCTCGTTGGAGCACGGGAGGATGCTGACCGAACCGGCCGGCAGTCCCGCCGTCGCGATGATCTCGCCCAATAACAGGGCCGTGATGGGCGTCTTGGGGGCGGGCTTTAGAATAATCGGATTGCCCGACGCGATCGCCGGCGCGATCTTATGACCGACGAGGTTCAGCGGGAAATTGAAGGGCGATATCCCAAGGATGGGCCCGATCGGGAAGCGTCGTACGATCCCGAAGCGCGATTCCGACCCGGCCGCGAGGTCCATCGGGATCAGCTCCCCGCCGAGCCGCTTCGTCTCCTCGACGGCGGTCTGGAAATTCAAGATCGCACGGCCGACCTCCCCGCGCGCGTCCGTGATCGGCTTTCCGGCCTCCGCGCAGATCATCCGGGCCAGCTCCTCGCGCCGCTCCCTTAGGCCGTCCGTGATCTTTTGAAGCGCATCGGCCCGACGGTAAAGAGGCATTTTGCGGAGCTCCGGAAAGGCGTTTTGCGCCGCGCGGATCGCATGCTCGATCTCCGCGTCCCCGGCCTGGTGGACGCTCCCGATCGCCTCCCCGTTGTAGGGATTCATGATCTCGACCGCCTTCTTGCACGGCCTCCCGCTTCCCGCGAGAAAGATCGGATACTCCTTGATCATGTCGCGCTCCATTTCATCCAAAGGCCCGTGCGGTCCGCCTCCGGCGGTCCTCCGAGGCCCCCGGATCCCGCGGCCGCCCCGGGCCAATCCTGCCGGCGGCCTTTCCAATTACAAAGGACAAATAAATTGACCCAATTGTTCCATGAAACGGAAATTCTCACGGTAATCGACCGGCGCCTCGATCACGGCCGGAACCGTCTGGGCGAAGGCCTCCCGAAGCGTCGGCCCCAATTCTTTCGCCGATCCGATCCGGTAGCCCTTGGCGCCGTAGGACTCGGCCAGCCGTTTGAAGTCCGGATTTCCGAGGCTCGTCGCGAATTCCCGGCCGAACTTCCGCTGCTGCTTCCACTTGATCAACCCGTATCCGTCGTCATTGAAGATCAGGACGACGAAGGCCAGGCCGAGCCGCCGCGCGGTCTCCAGCTCCGAGCAGGCCATCAGAAAACCGCCGTCGCCGCAGATCGCCAGCACCTTGCGGTCGGGATTCACCAGCTTGGCCGCGATCGCCCCGGGCAGCGCGATCCCCATCGCCGCAAACCCGTTCGAGATGATCACGGTGTTGGGAACCGAGGCCGGGAAGATCCGCGCGATCCAGATCTTGTGCGCGCCGACGTCGCTGATCAGGAGGTCCTCCTTGCCCAACGCCTCGCGGACCTCTCGCAGGATCCGCTGCGGCTTCAACGGGAA
>DATKAN010000031.1 GCA_035498035.1 Nitrospiria bacterium | reverse complement strand
TTCGTTTCATCAAGGGGCGTGAAGCGAATCCGGTTTCAATCGCCGGACAATTGTCCGTGAAATTTCCGAGTTGCAACAAGGACAAGGCCCTGTCCCTGGAATGCACGGGCGAGCCCGATGTGGGGATTCGCGCGATCGCATCGAAGGAATTTTTCCCCGTGACGGTTCATCTAAACCTGGGGTACCTCTTTGTCGGCAATCCACCCAATAACAGCTTGAACGACATCCTGACCTACAGTCTGGCCTTTGACTATTTGACGACGGCCGATAATCTTCACGTGGTGGGCGAGTTGGCGGGACAGTCCAACCGGTACCCCAAGTCATCGGGCCTGGCCTCCGGGCTTTCGGCCGACACATCGGCGGACCCGCTCTCGGCCCTCGTCGGCCTGCTGTACGATCTGGACACCAACAAGGCGCTTACCGTGTCGTGGAGCATGGGATTGACTCAGGCCAGTCCGGACTATGGATTATCGGCGGGTTTCCGTTACCTTTTCTAGATCCACTTTTTCCTGCGGAAAAACCACAGCATCACAACAACGATTCCAAGCATTGCCCCGATCGTTATGTAATAGCCGTAGCGCCATTGCAATTCGGGCATGTACTTGAAGTTCATTCCATAGATTCCGGTGATGACCGTGAGGGGCATGAAGACGACGGTGAGCGCCGTGAGAATTTTCACGACCTCGTTCAAACGGTTGGACACCATGGAGATGTAGGCCTCCAGGAGTCCGGTCGTAAGGTCTTTGTAAGATTCCGCCAGGTCGTTGATCCGCACGAGATGATCATACACATCGCGGAAATAGATGGCCGTCCGTTTGTTGACCACCGTGAACGGGTCGCGGCTCAGCCGGTTGAGGATTTCTCGCTGCGGACTGGTGACCCTCCGAAGGGCCATCCCGTCCCGTTTCAGCGTGAATATCCGGTTTAGGGTTTCCTTGGTGGGGGACGCCGTGACCTCGCGCTCGAGTTCGTCGAGCACTTCGTCGAAATCATCCAGGATGGGGAAGTAATTGTCCACGGTGCCGTCCAGTATTTCGTAAAGGAGGAAATCCAATCCCCGTGACATGGTGAGGGAGTTTTTCAGGCACCGTTCTTTCGTGCGGTTGACGCTGCGGGACAAGGGCTGGTGATAGGAGACCAGGTAGCGCTTTCCCAGGAAGAAATTGAGCTCGACCGTTTTGAACGTTCCCGGCGCCTCGCCGCTCCGGGCGCCGTGCAGCACCAGAAATAAATAGTCGCCGAAGTCGTCCAGTTTCGGAAGATGGGATTCCCCGACGCAATCCTCGATGGCGAGGGGATGAAAATTAAAGACGGAGGATAGAATCTGGGTCTCTTCCTCGGTCGGCGCCTCCAGATCGACCCAGACGGACTCGGATTCGTCCTTCAGCAGGCTGGGTAAGGACCCGGAATCCGTGATCCTCCTTAGGCCGTTTTGTTTTGAGTAGGTAAAAATCTCGATCATCGTTTGTAGGGACTCGCGTCGCCACCTTCCCGATGCGGGGGCCCGTTCGGGCTTCGCACTTCCGGCGCCCCCCGGCACTCGGACGGGCTAAGCCCGTTCCTCGCTTTCAACGGCGGAGCGGCTCGACTGAGCTCGCCGAAGTATCCCCCTCCCGCCCGCGCGGCTGGCCGGGACGTTCCACCCGGCCGCCCGTCGGGCAGTTGAAATCAAATTTCAGACGGCTTTCTTCACCCACCCGGAACGAATGCAACGGGTGCAGACTTTGATCCGCCGGGTTGTCTGGTTCACGAGCGCCTTGACGGATTTCAAATTCGGGTAAAAGGGGTGCTTCGTCTTGTTATGGGCATGACTGACCTTAAAACCGACGGTCTTTCCCTTGCCGCAGATTGCACAAACGTAGGCCACGGACGGTCTCCTTTTCGTTATTCTTATTCATGATCATCGCCCTTGCAAAACCCATTGTCGGTGTTGCAGAAACCAATTGACTATGTTAACATAACGTCCGTCGCGTGACAAGAATTATTCTCCAAATTCTCCCGAGGCGCAACACAACGCGTCTTACCAAACCCCGACCCTCTTGCCTATGATGAGCAAAGCGGAAACGCTGGAGGCCATCCTCGACCGTATTCAGAAACCGATCCGATACGCCGTTCAAAAGAACTTCGCCCATCTCATGAAGATCCAGGGATTGGCCGGGTTTGTGACGCAACAGGTCCAGGCGGCCCTCGCGCAGACCCTTTCCGAAGAGACCGCGCGGGACTGGGCGCGCCTGAAGGATCTTTTTACCGATTACGACCAACTTATCGAAGGGGCGCGGCGGGACCGTTTGCGAAGGGCTCAGGAGCTTTTGGAGATCCTCTCCCAGAGCGGCACGGCTTGTATTGGGCCGGACCCGCCCCGGGTTCCGGATCCCTCCGGCCTGCCTCCGGATGCCGTTCTATGGGACCGTCCGATTCAATACCTTAAAGGAGTGGGTCCAAAACGGGCCGAATGGCTGGCCCGGTTGGGAATCAAGACCCTGGAGGATTTCCTTTACTACCTGCCCTGGCGGTATGAGGACCGCAGCCGTCTCAAATCCATCGCCCAGGTAATTCCCGGTGAAGAGCAGACCGTCTGCGGGGTGGTTCAATCGACCCATCTGACGATCACATCCCGTCGCGGGTTTAAAATCATTGAAATGCTGCTGGGGGATGAAAGCGGCTCCATCCTCGTCAAATGGTTCAATCAGCCCTATTTGCAAAAGCGGTTCAAGACGGGGCAGAGGCTCATGCTTTTCGGAAGGGTGGCGGTAAATCCCCGCCGGGGCCGGGGCCTTGAAATTGAAAACCCGGTTTACGAGTTTTTGGACGACGAGACCCCCGCGGTCGGTTTGCACAGCGGCCGGATTGTTCCGATCTATCATGAGACGCATGGATTGACCAGCCGTCCGGTCCGGTCGCTCATGAAGACGATCCTGGAAGAGTATGCGCCGGGGCTCCGCGAAATGCTCCCGCAGTCGGTTCTCAAGGCCCATCACCTCATCCCGTTATCGGAGGCCTTGCCCCGTGCCCATTTCCCGTCTGCGGGAACTTCTCTGGAGGTGTTGAATCAGGGTCGCAGCGACGCCCACCGCCGGCTGGCGTTTGATGAATTATTTCTTCTCCAACTCGGCCTGGGCTTGAAACGGCGGGAGACGGCGGAGGAACCCCGGGGAACGGCCTTTGATACGGAGGGCCCGTATCTGAGGCGGTTTCTTGAGGGGCTCCCGTATCGACTCACGTCGGCCCAGTCGGCCGTGCTGGGAGAAATCAAGCGGGACATGGCCCGTCCGCATCCGATGAATCGTCTTCTTCAGGGGGACGTCGGATGCGGAAAAACGGTTGTCGCATTGGCCGCGATGGTGATCGCGGTTGACAACGGCTATCAGGCGGTTCTCATGGTACCCACCGAGATCCTTGCGGAACAACATTACCTTTCCCTCAAGCGTTGGTTCGCGCCCTTCAAACGACCCTGCCTTCTTCTGACCGGCGGTCAATCCAAAGGAGAATCGGCGAAGGCCCTGAGATTCGCGGCCTCCGACGAGCCGGCCTTCGTCGTGGGAACGCATGCATTGATCCAGGGGGAGGTGCGCTTCGGCCGTCTGGGCCTCGTGGTCGTGGACGAGCAGCACAAGTTCGGCGTGATGCAGCGCGCCTTGCTGCGGGAAAAGGGATACCATCCCGATGTCCTCATCATGACCGCCACGCCCATTCCACGGACCTTGGCCTTGACCGTTCACGGGGATTTGGATCTTTCGGTGATCGACGAGCTGCCCCAAGGACGGGCCCCGATCGAGACCCGTCTCTGCTATGAATCGAAACGTTCCCAGGCTTATGCCCTTGTGGCCGAGCAGGTGGCGCAAGGGCGTCAGGCCTACGTGGTTTACCCGATCGTGGAGGAATCGGAAAAGACGGATCTTAAAGCGGCCACTCAAATGGCGGACCATTTGCAGCGCGAGGTGTTTCCTTCCATGACGGTCGGTTTGCTTCACGGACGGATGCGGATGGATGAGAAGGAAAGGGTCATGGAGGCCTTCAAGAATGGACGGATTCAAATATTGGTGGCCACGACCGTGATCGAGGTCGGGATCGATGTTCCCAATGCAACGGTGATGGTCATCGAGCACGCCGAGCGGTTCGGCCTGTCGCAACTCCATCAACTTCGCGGCCGGGTGGGCCGGGGGCGTCACCGGTCCTATTGCCTCCTCCTGGCCGCCGCACGGGTTTCGGAGGAGGGCCGGCGTCGCCTGAACACCATGGTCCGGAGCCACGACGGCTTTGTGATCGCCGAGGAGGATCTGGCCATCCGGGGTCCCGGCGAATTTTTCGGGACGCGCCAGTCCGGCCTGCCCGAACTTCGGGTCGCCAATATTCTCCGGGACGCAAAGTTGCTGGAAGCGGCGCGCGAAGAGGCCTGGAAAATGCTTTCGAGGGATCCGCAATTGACCCGGCCCGAACATGCCGCGTTGAAGGCCGCGCTGGCGAGGAAGTGGAAGGGGAAGCTGGAGCTGTTTACGGTCAGCTGAGGATAACTGGACTGAAAGGGCCGGCGAAGGCGGCCCCGCGGCGCCATCCTCAAAAACCGTGCTCCCGTGCGATGGGGCGCTTCCTTGATCTTCGCCCGCTTTTTGGGTAGGATACAAAGCCATGATTCCATGGTCACGCATCAAAGAGGATCTCTATAACGGCCTCTCGCGTTTACGAAGCGGGTTGCTGACGACGACCGTCTATTCCTCCCAGGAGATCGACCGTCTGAAGTTTCGTTATCGGCTCCAATCGCTTGAACGGCAATTAACCGGAGCCTACCGCGCGTTGGGGAAATACGGCCTGAGCCGACTGCAGGAAGGCCACCCGGACCTCCTGAAAGAAAAAGAATGGCTGAATCTGATCCAGGATATCGACGCGAAGCGCGCCGAGCGGGAAAAATTGATTGCGGAACGGGATGCCTTTGACCGGGAAGAAACCCAAGATAAAACATAGAGCAAACGTGACACTGGCCGGGATCGATATCGGATCCAATACGCTGCGTTTGCTGATCGCCGGGCTTCAATCGGTTCAGGGACGGATCCGCATCCGCTCGATTTTCGAGACCCGCCGGATCACCCGGTTGGGAGAAGGGATCGTGGACAGCGGTCGATTGTCGACCTCGGCCGTGTCGCGGACCCTCCAGGCGCTCAAGGAGTTCCGTGCCGCCATTTCGGAGCACCCGGTGGACCGGATCGTCGGGGTGGCCACGAGCGCGGTTCGGGAGGCCACCGACCGGACGTCGTTTCTGGATCGGGTGAAGGAGGAGACCGGGCTGAATATCGAGGTGATCTCGGGAGAGGAGGAGGCCCGCCGGACGCTGCTGGGTGTGCGGTACGGATTGGAGGAGGACGATCAAAATCTTCTGGTCCTCGATATCGGCGGCGGAAGCACGGAGTGGATCGTTGTAACGGGCGGCCGGATTCAGGAAATGAAGACCTTGGACATCGGGGTTGTCAAACTGACGGATCGTTATCTCGCCGCCGATCCGCCGTCCGAAAACGACCAAAAACGGTTGATCCGGGCCGTTGAAGAGCGCCTGCGGCCGATGGCCCCATCCATCGGCCATTGGTCCGGACATCGCCTTGTCGGGGCGGCCGGGACCGTGACGACCCTGGCCGCCCTGGAGCTGGGACTGAAGACCTACGATCCCTCGCGTGTCCAGAACATGCGCCTGGGTTTCGAGTGCGTCGAGGCCTGGTATCGCAAGCTCGTCGGGATGACGCTGGACCAACGACGGGGTCTGGCCGGTCTTGAGAGGGGGCGGGAGGATCTGATCGTGTCGGGCGCCGCGCTGCTGTGGGTCGCGATGCGCATGGCCGGGGCGAAAGAGGTGGTGGTGAGCGATTACGGATTGAGAGAAGGTATATTGATCGATTGGTTTGAGCGCAACGTCGCAAGGTGATTTAACCATAAAGGGGAAGGACGATGAAGCGGAACTGGATTCTGGCGATTGTTGTAGGAACACTAACCCTTAGCGCGGGCGGTCTGGGGCTTGTCTTTGAAACGACCTGGGCCCAAGGAGGTAGACCTGTGGTGACCATTGAAACGGACAAGGGAAATATCCTCTTCGAAATGTATCCGGATGTGGCGCCCAAAACCGTGGCGCGAATCACGGAGTTGATCAAACAGGGTTTTTATAACGGGCTGACCTTTCACCGGGTCGAGCCCGGCTTCGTGATTCAGGGCGGGGATCCCAACGGAAATGGAACGGGGGGATCGGGAGTCAAGCTCAAGGCCGAGTTCAACAAGAAGCCGCATCTCCTCGGCACGGTCGCCATGGCCCGTGCGAGTGATCCGGACAGCGCCGACAGCCAGTTCTACATCTGTCTCGGTCCGCAGCCCTTCCTGGACGGCAAGTACACGGTCTTCGGACAGGTGACCGACAAGGCCAGTCTCGACGTCATCCAGAAGATCCAGCGGGGGGACGTCATGAAAAAGGTGACCGTCAAGTAGGTATCCGTGACTCGCGCCGCCAGTTGAATTTAACCGGCGAGCAAGGCGAGCGAGAGGGGGAAGCTCCACCCGGCTATGGCCGGTGGAGGAAGCGAGGATCGGGCTGTGCCCGTCCGAGCGCGGGGTGTGGGGGCATCGGAGGAGCGAAGCCCGCACGGGCCCCCACGGATAATGGCGGCGACGCAAGCCCCTGGGACAGCATCACCCCCTCGGATGGAGTTGCCGATGGATCTGTTTCAGGCGATGACGGGTCACCTCCGTGTAGATCTGGGTGGTGGAAAGGTCGGCGTGACCCAGCATGGCCTGGACCGAACGCAGGTCGGCGCCCCGTTCCAGGAGATGCGTCGCGAAGGAGTGCCGCAACATGTGGGGTGAGACGGAGCGCTTGATGCCGGCCCGTCGGACGTAATGCTTCAACAGCTTCCAGCAGCCCTGCCGCGTCAGGCCGTCTCCGGACCGGTTGAGGAAGACCCGGTCGGAACCCCGCCCCTTGGCCAGTCGGGCCCGGGCGGTTTCCAGATACGTCTTGAGCTTTTGAAGCGCCATGGCGCCCATCGGGATGATCCGTTGCTTGCCGCCCTTGCCGGTCGCCAGGACGTATCCTACATCGGTATTAACGGCCTGCAGCGGCAAGGTCGTGAGTTCCGAGACGCGCAGTCCGGTGGCGTATATCAACTCGATCAGGGCATCGTCCCGCACCGCCGAGGGCGTGGGTCCCTTGGGAAGATTGAGCAGGCGTTCCACCTCCTCCAAGGCCATCGTCTTCGGCAATCGCCTCCAGTCGCGGGGCGATTCGATGTTCTGAGTGGGATCCGTCTGGAGTATTTTTTCCTGATTGAGAAAACGGTAAAAATTGCGAAGGGTCGCGATCTGTCGCGAGAGGGAGCGGGAGGAGAGGCCGTTTTGTTTTCGGGCGGCCAGAAAATCAAGAAGGTCCCGGCGGGTGACGTCTTCCAGGCGGTTCGACGCTCGGGCCTTTAGGAATTCCGAGTACCGTTTCAGATCGGCGCCGTAGGATTCGATCGTGTTCGAAGAGAGACCCTTCTCGACTGTCAGGTACTGCAGGAATTGTTGAATCCGTTCGTGCATCGTTAACGCGGGGGATAGCCGTTGCGCTTGAGATGGTTCATGATCCGGCGGTTATGTTCCCTCCCCCGCGTTTCAAGAGAGAGCCCCACCCGACTCTGGGTGAGAGGGAGCCCGGCCGAGAGACGGTCGTGAACGATGTGGAGGATGTTGGCGCCCATCTCGCCGATGGCGGAGGTCAGCCCGGCCAGGGCTCCGGGACGGTCGGACAGGACCACCGAGAATCGCAGCAGACGGCCGCTTCGGACCAGTCCCCGGTCGATGATCCGCTCCAGAAGGGTTACGTCGATATTCCCGCCGGTGATCACGAGACAAACGGGACCCCGAAGCCCGCGCCCGTGGTTCAAAAGCGCCGCCAGGGGAACGGCCCCCGCGCCCTCGGCGATGATTCGCTTGTGCTCGATCAGCCGCAGGACGGCCTCGGCGATCTCATCCTCCGCGACGCGGATCGTCCGATCCAGGTAGCGTTCCAATAGCGGCCGTGTTATCCTTCCAAGGGATTTGACGGCGATGCCGTCCGCCAGGGTCGGACGGGCCGGGGCGGTCACGCCGACAACTTGGATCCCGGGTTTAACCGTTTTCACCGCCGTCGCGATTCCGGACGCGATGCCGCCTCCCCCGATGGGAACGAGGATCGTCCGAACGTCCGGCCGGTCTTTTAATATCTCCAGCGCGATGGTGCCCTGGCCGGCGATCACCGCCTCGTCATCGAAGGCATGAACGAGAATCTTTCCTTCCCCCCGCGCGATCTCCCTTGCTTTTTCCATGGCCGCGTCGAAGTCTTTTCCGTGAAGTATCACCCGGGCGCCGTAAGCCCGGCTGGCCTCCTGTTTGGCGATCGAGGCCCCTTCGGGCATGACGATCGTTGCGGAAATGCCGTGCGTTCGAGCCGCCAGGGCCACGCCTTGCGCGTGGTTTCCCGCCGAGGCCGCAACGACGCCGCCCTGTCGCTGTTCCGGCGTCAGTTGAGCCATCCGATTAAATGCCCCGCGAACCTTAAAGGATCCCGTCTTCTGAAGATTCTCGAGCTTCAAAAAAACCGGCACCCCCGCCTGCAGGCTCAGCGAGCGGGAGGGAACCAGCGGGGTCGCGTCGATGGAGGATCGGATGGTTTTGTGGGCCCGTTTGATCTCGGCGATTCCAATGGACATGGGATGAGGATCCTTTTGGGAGTGCGGTCGTTTTATCCCCGCCACTATAAATAAAATCTTCATAAAATACAACCCGCGTTCGATCCGTTCTGTTGACAAGGTGGTCGGCTTACCTTATAGTGACTAAGAGCGAAGATGACGGCGAAGATATCGAGGGTCCCGGGCGTGCAAGCGGGGGCAGGAATTTTGGCGGTTTTTCTGATTTCGGGCGCCCTGCTGGCGACGCCGGTAGGGGCCCAGACCCCGCCCGCGGCGGAGCCGCAGCCGCCCCCCGCGACCGAGCCGGCGGGTTCTCCCGATACCGAGGCCAAGGAGTTGTTGGACAAGGCCGTTGCGGCCGCCGGTGCGGGGGACCTGGAGCAGGCCCAGCTCGCCTATCAATTGTTGCTTACGACGTATCCGCAATCGCCCCTGAAGGATCAGGTCTATTTCGGATTGGCCCAGATCGATCAGCAGCAGCAGAATTATGCCGATGCCGTCGTCCAGTATCTAAAGTTGATCGGGGAATATCCCGATTCGCCCTTGGTCGAGCGGGCCCGGCATGAACTGGCCGAGGCCTATATCAATCTCGGGCAGTTCGACAGCGCCATTCCCATCCTGGAACGCGAGAGAAGCCTCAGTCCGGATCTGGCCGCCCGGCAGGCGTTGACCGACCGCATCGTGGACGTATACCTCAGGAAAAAGGACCGCGTCCAGGCCGTCAACGAGATGTTGAAGAAGGAGACGAGTCGGGAGGAGGACAAACAGGCGGTCGAAACCCGGGTGCAGGAGCTTTTGGATCAATGCTCAAGGCCCGAGCTCAAGGAACTGATCCGTCAGTACCCCAAGGGATATCCGGGCGACGCGGCCCTTCTGAAGCTGGCCGATCTTTACGAGTCGTCCAAGGAATATTTTGAAGCCGAGCGCGAATGGCGCCGTTTTTTGTCGATCTATCCCAAGCACCGGGCCGTTTCCAAGGTGCGGGGCCGGCTCATCGCCATCAAACAGGTCTATCTCGGCCATCAGCACCTGATCGGCGCCATGCTGCCGTTGTCGGGGCGGCTGCAGCCCTTCGGTCAGCAGGTGCTCAATGGAATCCGGCTGGCATTGGACCCCGCATCCAATCCGGTTTCCGAAAAATTTGTCGCAGTCGTCGTGAAGAACACGGAAGGGGAGGCCGCCGCGCTGCAGAACGGATTGGATGAGCTGGCGCGGGACTACCGCGTGAGCGCCATCATCGGACCGATGCTGAGCCGTCAGGTGGCCGCCGCGGCTCCCCGGGCGGACGCCTACCGGGTTCCGTTGCTGACGCCGGCGGCGTCGCAGGATTGGTCCAGACCGTGGAAATATGTGATGAGGAATTCCGTGACCAATCGACAACAGGCCAGCGAGATTGCGGCGTACGCCGTCAACACGCTCCATTTAAAGCGCTTCTGCATCCTCTATTCCGATGACGGGTACGGAACGGAGATGATGCGGATTTTCTCGGACGCGGTCACGAAACTGGGCGGCGAGGTCATCGCCCGGGCGTCCTACGACCCGCAGACCACCGATTTCGGACCGCAGATCAAATCCCTCAAGGAAACCGATCTCGCCAAATACGGGGTGCAGGGCCCGCCGCCCCAACAGAAGGGGGAAGTGCGGGAATACAAGCCCGGTTTCGACGCGGTCTTTCTTCCGAGCGATTACGATCAGGCGGGGCTGATCGCGGCCCAGCTGGCCTTCTATAATATTCAAGGCGTGACGCTCCTGGGCACGAACGGTTGGGACTCTCAGGATCTATTCCGGATCGGGGGGAAATATATCGACGGGGGGATCTTTGTGGACGGTTTTTTCCCCGGCAGCTCCGAACCGCAGGTGCAGTCCTTTGTGGAACGCTATCGCGCCCGTTATAACGAGGAGCCGACGCTTCTGGCGGCCCAGGGGTTTGACGCGGCCGGCCTGATTCTCCGAGCCCTGCAACAGGGCGCCGCGACCGGCGAGGCCGTGCGGGAATTCCTCGGCCGGGTTCGAAACTTTACCGGAGTCACCGGGCCGATCGCTTACACACCGGACGGGGATATTTCGAAGCGGCTTTTTGTGATACAGGCGAAGGACGGCAAATTCGTCCAGCTCAATTAGGAGACGGTACGCTGCGGTCTCCTCTCGGGTATTTAGCGTCTGCGGGAATCGGTCCAGCGAGCCCGGCGAGCGAGAGGGGGAGGACTTCGACGAGTTCAGTCGAATCGCTCCGACGGACTCTGCCAGCGGAGGGGGCGACGTAAGCCCCTCTTATAATAATGAATCTCGATCATATCGTTCAGGAAATTTCGATCTCGGCCATTCCGATCCTTCTGGCCGTCGTTTTTCACGAAGTGGCCCACGGCTGGGTGGCGAACAAGCGGGGAGACCCGACCGCCCGGCTGATGGGTCGCCTGACGCTCAACCCCTTGCCGCACATCGACCCGGTCGGTACGGTCATCATCCCGATCTTTTTGTTGATCGCGACCAAGGGCAGCTTCGTATTCGGCTACGCGAAACCCGTCCCGGTGAATTTCATGAATCTCCGCCGTCCCAAGGAGGACATGGTCTGGGTGGCCGGAGCGGGTCCGGCCACTAATTTACTGCTGGCGGTCGCCTGCGGGTTCCTGTTTCGTCTGATCCTGGCGGTCGATCCGAGTCTGCTTCAACATCTGCGTTTCGGAGGGGAGGCGTTCACCTGGAAGGACCCGTCCGCGATGATCCTGGATCCGGTTTTATACATGCTGCTCAAGGGGGTGCAGTGGAACGTTGTCCTGGCGGTCTTCAACATGATCCCCATCCCGCCCTTGGACGGCGGGCGCGTCCTGGTCGGACTGCTTCCCGACCGGCAGGCGGCGGCCTGGGCCAGCATCGAGCCGTTTGGTTTTTTTATTATTATTGGCCTGGTTTTCTTGGATCCCTTCGGTTTCTGGTCGCAGATCATCTCGCCGCTGATCATGAACGTGATGATATGGATCCTGGGGGTTCACTCCTTCTTTTTTTAAGACCGATCGAACAGGAGGCCGCCGAGAGTGAAATCGCATAGGAAGCGCATGTTGAGCGGGATGCAACCCAGCGGGCGTTTGCATCTGGGAAATTGGCTGGGGGCGCTGGACAATTGGATCAAATACCAGAAGGAGTACGACGCCTATTTTTTTGTGGCCGACTGGCACGCCCTGTCGACGAATTACGCCGATACCGGGAAGATTCGGGAGTACGTCCAGGAGATGCTGATCGACTGGCTTTCGGCCGGGATCGACCCCGAGAAATGCACGGTCTTCATCCAGTCCCGCCTCCCGGAGCATGCCGTGCTGCACCTGCTCCTTTCGATGATCACGCCGGTGCCCTGGCTGGAGCGGACCCCCACCTACAAGGAGAAGATCGAGGAACTTCGCGAGCGGGATCTGACGACATACGGTTTTCTGGGATATCCCGTTCTTCAGTCGGCCGATATCCTGATTTACAAGGCCGATGTGGTGCCGGTGGGGGTGGATCAGCTTCCGCATCTCGAGTTGACGCGCGAGCTGGCGCGACGGTTCAACAATCTCTACAAAACCGTCTTTCCCGAGCCGCAACCCCTGCTCACGGAGGTGCCGAAGCTCCTGGGAACCGACGGGCGGAAAATGAGCAAGAGCTACAACAACGCGATCTATCTCTCCGATCCCGAACCGGTCGTGCGCGAGAAACTCCGGACGATGGTGACCGATCCGGCCCGGGTCCGGCGGACCGATCCCGGCAATCCGGATGTCTGTCCCGTTTTCTCCTATCATAAAATCTACTCCGAGATCGGCGTCGTCGACCGGGTCAATTCGGAATGCCGGACGGCCGCCATCGGCTGCATCGACTGCAAGAAGCTGGTGGCCGACCGGATGGTGCACCGGCTCGAGCCGATCTGGAGGGAGCGGGAGAAGTGGGTAAAGCATCCCAAGAAGGTTGAAACGGTCGTGTCCGAGGGCTCGAAGAAGGCCGGAAAGGTCGCCCGGCAGACCCTCGAGGATGTTCGGGAGGCGATGGGAATTTAGACAATTCTATGCATCCGATTCTAATCCAGTTCGGTCCCGTCACGATCCGCTATTACGGGCTGATGTATTTCATCGCGGCGATGGTCGGAGGGTGGCTGTTGGCCAAAGAGGTCCGCCGGAAGGGGATCCCGCTGTCGAGCGACGACAGCTGGAACCTGATCATGTACTGTCTTCTGGGCGGGATCCTGGGCGCACGGATCTATTACGTCGCGTTCAACTGGTCCTACTACGGCCAAAACCCTTCGGAGATACCCGCCATCTGGCACGGCGGGCTCGCCATCCACGGCGGACTCATCGGCGGGGTGCTGGTCGGGATCTGGTTCGTTCGTCGTCACGGGGTCCCGTTCTGGCCGCTGGCCGATGCCGGAGCGCCCAGCATCGTCCTGGGCCAGGCCTTCGGGCGAATCGGGAATTTTATGAACGGCGACGCGCACGGCACGCCGACCACGATGCCGTGGGGCATCGTCTTTCCGCCGGGGAGCATCGCCGGGCAACAGTTCGGTGCGGTGCCGCTTCATCCGACCATGCTGTACGAGCTGGTGCTGAACGTGGCGACCTTCGCTTTTCTCTGGTCCATCCGGAAGCGGCCCTGGGGCGACGGTTTTATCTTCTGTCTCTATCTGATCTGCTATTCGGTGGTCCGTTCCATCGTGACCCTCTTCCGCGCCGACGACCTGTATCTCGGACCCTTTCGAGCCCCGCACGTGGCGAGCGCGCTAATGATTCTCGTCGCGGGCGGGTACATCATAAAAAACAGGCTCTGGGAGCAAAAAACGGTTCCATCCGAAAAACCAAAACGGAAATGAAAAGGACGCGATCTGAGCGGGTCCTGTCCCCGGTGAGCCCAGCCGTCCCCGGCACCCCGCCCGGTGTTGGGACCCCGCCTGCGCTCGTCCGGGCGCCCCACCTCGGCCGCCCGCTTCTGCGAAGGATCGTTAATCGAAAGGCGGTCCGATGAATCCCTGCTGCCTGCAATCCATGAAACGATACATCAAAAAACGGCGGGACGTCGCCACCTGTGACGGTTGCGGGCGACTGCTGCTGGCCTACGGTAATCCGCGGGACCTTGAAGAAACGAAAAAGGCGCTGACGGCCCAGGGCGTGCCGTTCGAGGTCGAGGAGTTCGGAAATCTTCAGGTGATCGCCAAACCGAGGTTCAAGAAAAAATGATGCGGTCCAGACCGTTTCATTGGTCCTTTTACACCTTTGCGCCGTTTACCGCCACGATGCTCTTTCTGGATTCCAAATGGGTTTTGGCCCACGGCCTCAACGGCCAGGTCCTGGACAACATTCTCGTTCCGCTGTACGTCTACGCCATGTATCGAACCCTGCCGGACGAACGTCTGAAGAAGATCATGCTGATCACGATCCCGGTATCGGCCGTCGGAGAAGTCTTCTTCAGCATGGGGATCGACCTCTATACGTACAAATTCGGCTATGTCCCGATCTATGTGCCCTTCGGCCATGCGCTCGTGGTCGGCTCCGGGTTTCAGGTTCTCTGGCATTCGGGGGTTCACAGGCGCGCCGATGGTATGATCAAAATCTTTTTGACACTCTATGCCGTACTTTTCCTCGGTGTGTTCCTCTTCTATCGCGACAGCTTCACCGTGCTTCTCGGCCTGCTCTATTTTCTCGGCGTCTTTGCGATGAGGCAAAGGATGATCTACATGTTCATGCCGCTCTTCGTCCTGTTCGTCGAGTTCGTCGGCACCGCCTTCGGCTGCTGGTCGTGGTCTCCCAAGCCTTTCGGTATTCTATCCACCACCAACCCGCCCATGGGCTCGGTGATGTTCTATGTTTATCTCGATATGATCGTCTTGGCATTGGGGAGCGCATGGGCGGCGGGCTGGGCGACGGAGGAAACCACCGCCTGAGGAAAGCCCGCGAACAAATCGACGAAGGGAACGCGGCTTCGATTGGGCATCCGGCGGGTCTTGATATCCGATCGTCACTGTGATAGAAGAAAAAGTCTGAGGCCGTGCTTCACCGGATATAGAAAGGGGAAAATCGTTGGAAAAACTCATCTTGATCGGCTTGGCCGGCGTATTGGGGACCTATGCGCGATACGGCCTCTCCGGATTGGTCCAGCGCGCCTGCGGGAACGCATTTCCTTGCGGCACGCTGGCGGTAAACGTTTCGGGCTGTTTCCTTTTCGGATTGGTCTGGTCTCTTGCCGAGGACCGTCTTTTGATCAGCGCAGAGGCCCGGACGGTCATCCTGATCGGATTCATGGGGGCGTTTACTACGTTTTCGAGTTTTGCCTTTGAGACGGCTCAAATGCTCCGCGATGCGGAATGGACGCTTGTGCTGGTCAATCTGTTGGCCCAGAACGTCGTCGGGATCGCCGGCCTGTTTTTGGGATTTTTTGCCGGGCGCCTATTGTGAGGGAGGTGCACATGAAGCTGCCATCGGAAGCGGAACTGCTCCGAGTTTTCATCGGCGAAAGCGACAAGCATGACGGCCGGCCGGTCTATGAACTCGTGGTGGAGGCCGCCCGGCGTCGGGGCATGGCGGGGGCGACCGTTCTTCACGGGACCTTGGGCTTCGGCGCGCACAGCCGGATTCACACGGCGAAGATCCTTCGGCTCTCCGAAGACCTTCCCGTCGTGATTGAGATCGTAGATACTCCCGAACGGATCGAAGCCTTTCTGCCGGAGTTGGACAATTTGATGAAGGAAGGGATGGTGACCCTTGAGAAGGTTCGCGTGATCACCTACCGTCCGGATACCGGAAGGCCGTCTCCCTGACCGTTCCGGGCCGTCGCAAACAGCCCCATCTCCTCTCATTCCAAGGTTACAAACATCAAGATCTTGTCGGTTCATCGTCTTGTCCCACCATATCTTGAATTTTTTCTTGACAACGGAATCGATTCTGCTATAGTAGCGTTCGAACCGAAGGCTACCATATCTTGTAGGTGGGGAGGGGTGGATGGCGCAGGACCTTCGAGAAGCCCATTCGGCATTGACCAAAGAACAGATCCAGGCCGTCATCAATCAAAAGTTGGATAATACCATTTACTGGTTGAACAAAGCCTATGATGCGAGACCCCAGGACCCGGCGGCCGAGAAAACCCTCTTGGAGTTGATGGCCGAACTGCAGAAGATGAAGCGGGAGGCCAACGAGATACTCGGATTGAAACCCCGCCGCGAGTTGAAAGAGCATCAGCGGCCGAGTCACGGCGGCTTAAAAGACATTACCCCTTGACTTCGCTTTTGAGGCGGGACTAATATCAGCGCTGTGAGCATGGACGATCCCCAAACATCGTACGCCGTCAAAGTTCCCGCCTTTGAAGGTCCGCTTGATTTTCTGCTTCACCTTATTAAGAAAAACGAGATTAATGTCTATGATATTCCGATCGCGCTGATCACCCGGCAGTATCTGGAATACCTGGACCTGATCAAGTCGTTGAATCTGGCGCTGGCCGGAGAGTTTCTGGTCATGGCCGCAACGCTGATCCATATCAAGTCCAAGATGCTTCTTCCTCCATCCGAATCGGATGATGAGGAAGAGGACGAGGACCCGCGCACCGAGCTGGTGATGCGCTTGTTGGAGTACCAGCGTTTCAAAGAAGCCGCCCACGGTCTGGAGGCGCGCGAACAGGAATGGCGCGAGGTGTTCCACCGTCCCGCCTCGCTCGGAAGCGGAGAACCGACGGATGAAATCAACCTTGTCGATCTGAGCTTGTTTGATCTCCTGGAAGCCCTCCGGGGGGTCATGCAGCGCGCGCCGGAAAAGAAGGACCTGGAGATCGTGGTGGACGCGTTGTCGGTTCAGGAACGGATGGGCCTGATCCTGGACCGGCTGGATGAGCAGGAAAGCATCACCTTTACTTCACTGTTCGATGACGACACGACGCGTCTCGCGATGGTCGTGACTTTTTTGGCCTTGTTGGAATTGATCCGTCTGAAACGTTTACGCATCCTTCAAACCGAACTTTTTGGCGCGATACGCATATGGAAGAGCACGAGCTTACAGCCGTTCTAGAGGCGATTCTTTTCGTGTCGGGCGAGCCGATGTCCTTGGAGAGTCTCTCCGAGGTTCTGGAAGGGGCCGAACCGGACCGAATCCGACAGGCCTTGGAACATCTGCGCCGGAACTACGAATCCGCCGGGCGGGGATTACGTATCGTGGAGGTGGCCGGAGGATATCAGATTGCCACCCGTTCCGAGTGCGCCCCCTGGATCCGTTCTCTCGAGAAGATAAAGACCGCCACCCGATTATCTCGTTCCGGGCTTGAGACCCTGGCGATCGTGGCCTACAAGCAGCCGGTGACGCGTGGAGAGATCGAGGCGATTCGCGGCGTGGATTCGGCCTACGTCCTCAAGACGCTTCTGGAACGCCGCATCGTGAAAATTGCCGGGCGCAGGGAAGGGCTGGGTCGGCCCATCCTGTACGCCACCACGCGGGAGTTCCTTCAGTATTTCGGCTTGAAGGATCTTGCCGAGCTGCCCGCACTGAAGGAATTCAAAGATGTGGCCGAAACCCTGCCCGAACATGAACCGATCCATGAACCGGCGGGCGGCCTTTCGAATTAATTTATTATATAATGGCTCGCGTCGCCCCCTCCACACATCGGCTGCAAACCGCCGGGTGCCGGCCGGCTAAGCGGCTCGACTGAGCTCGCCGAAGGCCTCCCCCTCTCGCTCACCTGGCTCGCGGGGTAGGTCACCAAGGCGGCACAAGCCAGAGGACCGAGGATTTCCGACCGACCTGTCGTTATGACTGCTATGACAAAGCGTTCTATTCCTCGAAAAAGTCAGGCCGAACTCCTCTGTCAAATGTTGCGCTTATTCTATGACAAGGGATGGGTGGCCGGGACCGGCGGAGGGATTTGCGCCGCCACCGGGCCGAATACGGCCCTCATGGCGCCGACCGGCGTCCATAAGGAAACGGTCGCTCCGTCGGATCTGTTTGTCGTAAACCGGAAGGACGGGACGGTCCTCCGGCGGGCGCGAAACCGCTCGCTGGCCGTGTCGGAATGCAACCCTATTTTTTGCGCCGTCATGAGCCTTCGGGCCGCCGGTTCGGTCATGCACAGTCACGCGCTTTCCGCCGTCCTGGCCGCCGACCTGGCCGGGGGTCGGGATCATTTGATCATCGAGGAACTCGAAATGCTTAAGGGCCTTCGCGGCGTCTCCAACCAATCGAAGCATGCCGTTCCCGTGATCCACAATACCGCCCGGGAAAGGGAGTTGGAGGACCAGATCCGCGGAGCCCTGGCGAACCCGGCTTACCGAGAATCGTACGGCATCCTGGTACGGAATCACGGCGCCTACATTTGGGGAGAGGACATTTGGGAGACCAAGCGACATGCCGAGATTTATCATTTCCTGTTTGAGGCGGTGGTTGCGCGGTCGCAACGAAAACCGACACCATAAACAACAAGGAGGTCGCCATGTATACCTGTTCCTGCTGCCAGCAATCGTTAGATCGGACCAAGATTGACATCCAAAGCGTCGCCGATGCGGTCGAGAAGGACAAGCTCACATCAAAGGATGTGTTCAAGCGGACCTACATCGGCCACGGAAAGCAATCCAGCGTCTTTGTCTTTCAAGGTCACAAGGGGCCGTTCAAAAAACATGTCCATGTCACGCATGACGAGATCGGCTATGTCCTGAAAGGATCGGGAAGGGTCGTGGTGGGAGACCGGGTGCAGGAGGTCCGGGAGGGGGATATCTGGGTGATTCCGGCCAACACGCCCCACGGTGGGGAATTTCAGACCGAGCCGACCCAGGTCCTTTTCGTTTCTTCGCCCATTGACGACCCGGAGAATCCGGACCGGGTCTGGCTGGATTGAAAAACGGCCGGAAGGAGACGGGTGTGTCGGAAAGCGAGCGGATTGATTTCGAGAAAATGACCCGGTTTCAGTTCGACCGCGCCGCGGGGGCGATGGCGCTGGATGCGGAGATGCGGGAACTGCTCAAAATGCCGTTCCGGGAGATCCAGGTCAAAATACCGGTCCGGATGGACGACGGCCACCTGGAGGTTTTTGCCGGCTACCGGGTTCAGCACAACACCGCCCGGGGGCCGATGAAGGGCGGGATCCGGTATCATCCCGAAGTCGATCTGGGGGAGGTCCGGTCGCTCGCGGCCCTGATGACCTGGAAAACCGCCGTGGTCAATATCCCCTTCGGGGGGGCCAAGGGTGGGATCGTGTGCGATCCGAAACGTCTGTCGCCCGCCGAAACGGAACGAATGACCCGAACCTTCATCTCGATGCTGGATGCGGCGATCGGACCGTATCAGGATATCCCGGCTCCGGATGTAAACACCAACCCCCAGGTGATGGCCTGGATCATGGACGAGTACAGTCGGCGGCACGGCTACACCCCCGGCGTGGTCACCGGGAAGCCGGTCGACGTGGGCGGTTCAAAGGGGCGGGAAGAGGCGACCGGCCGCGGATGCATTTTCGTTCTTCAGGAAGCCGCCCGGGAATACGGGTTGGATCTCGGTAAGGCCCGCGTTGTGATTCAGGGGATCGGCAATGTTGGGAGCCATGCCGCCCGAATTGTGAGCGAGCTGGGCGCCCGGATCATCGCGATCAGCGACAGCCGGGGCGGAATCCACAACCCCGACGGGTTGCCGGTGGACCGCGTCCTGGCCTACAAATCGGAAAAACGAAGTCTGGCGGGGTTTCCCGGAGCGCGGCCCATCGCGAACGAGTCGCTGCTCGAAATGGACTGCGACGTTCTGATCCCCTGCGCCCTGGGCGGCGCGATTCACAAGTTCAACGCCGATCGTATCAAGGCGAGGATGATCGCCGAGGGGGCCAACAATCCGACGACCACGACGGCGGATGAGATCCTCGAAAAAAAAGGGGTGGTCCTCCTCCCGGATATCCTGGCCAATGCCGGGGGCGTGACGGTTTCCTATTTCGAGTGGACGCAAAACCTGCAGCAGCGTTCCTGGGAAGAAGACCAGGTGAATCAGGAGCTCCTCAAGGTCATGACACGGAGCTATCAGCACGTGGCTTCGGTGGCTCGGGAGAAAAAGGTTTCGCTCCGTCTGGCCGCCTACATCGTGGCGATCGACAAGGTCGCCCGGGCCACCCGCCTGCGCGGCATGTGAGGCTCTACGGCGCGATGTCCTCGCCGAAAACGCCCATCTTCTTGAATTTCTGATAGCGCTGTTCCCGCAGGTCGTCGGTCTTTAATCCGTCGAGCATGGCCAGTTGGCTCTCGATCGCTTTTTCCAGGATCTCGGCCATCTGAGGCGGATCTTTGTGCGCCCCCCCGACCGGTTCCGGCACGATCTCGTCGATGACGCCCAGGGATCGGAGGTCCCTGGCCGTCATTTTCAAAACGTCCGCCGCTTCCGGGGCCTTGGCGCCGTCGTTCCAGAGAATGGCCGCGCAGCCTTCCGGCGAAATCACGGAGTAGATGGAGTGCTCCAGCATGAGGATGCGGTCTCCGACGCCCAGTGCCAGCGCCCCGCCGCTTCCGCCTTCCCCGATCACGATGGAAACGATCGGCACCGCCAGTCGGGACATCTCGATCAGATTCCGGGCGATCGCCTCGGCCTGCCCGCGTTCTTCGGCCCCGATTCCGGGATAGGCCCCGGGGGTATCGATGAAGGTGATCACCGGCTTCCTGAATTTTTCGGCCTGTTTCATCAGGCGCAAGGCCTTGCGGTACCCTTCGGGGTGCGGCATGCCGAAATTGCGGTCGACCCGTTCCTTCACGCTCCGGCCTTTCTGGTGTCCGATAATCACGACCGGCCGGTTTCGGAAAATCCCGATGCCGCCGACGATGGCATGGTCGTCTCCGAAGAGACGGTCGCCGTGAAGCTCGACGAAATCATGGATCATGAATGCGATGTAATCCAGGGTGTTGGGCCGGTTCGGATGCCGGGCCAGTTGTGTCCTTTGCCACGGGGTGAGCTTGGCGAAGATTTCGGCCTGGACCTCCTGGGCTTTTCTCTCGAGGACCTCGATCTCGCGGTGAATCAGCGGGTCGGTCTTGGCGAAGGGCTTCAGTTTTTCGATTTTCTCTTCGAATTCGACGATGGGTTTTTCAAAATCCAAGTGATCTTTCAATGAGCGACTCCTTTGGTTCGTTGACGATCAACGCAAGACCACGGTCCCCTTGCCGAATTCCCGCTCGACATCGGTGATGAACAGATCGGTCGGTTTGATCCGGACCTCTTCATCCACCGCGATCGTGGACTCGGAATGATTGGGCATGCCCAGGCGCAGATAGACGGGGCACGAACCGCGGTGACGGAGCAGGATTTCCTTCAGGCGCTTCAGATCCTGGGAGGTCAACCCGGTGGAATTGAGGCAGATGTCGACCCGACGGGTGGCCTGTTCCCGAACGTTGGCCAGCGGTTCAATGCTCATGGCTTTGACCTTGGCCCCCTTCTCGCCCTTGTCGACGAATCCCGTCACGAAGAGCGGGATGTCCGGGGTCAGGATCGCCGAGGTCTTCTTGTACAGGTCCGGAAATACCAGAATCTCGATCGTGCCTTGAAGATCTTCCAGGGTCAGATAGGCCATTTTGTCGCCGCGTTTGGTGGTCGTGATTTTTTGCTGGGCGATGATGCCGCACAGCTTGACCTGCCGGTCTTCCGGGACGTCGTCCAGGGTTTCGGCGTTGGCCGTGGCATAGCTGCGCAATTCATCCGCAAAGCGCACCAGGGGATGGCTGGTGATGTAGAAACCGATGCTTTCCTTTTCAAGCCGCAGCCTCTGGGACTCCTCCCACTCTTCCAGAGGCGGTAGCGGGTCGGGATCGGACCGCTTATCCGGGCCGGATTCCTGGCCGAACAGCGCGGCCTGCCCTTGAAGCCGGTCCCGCTGCGCCACATTCCCTTCCTCGATCGCCTTTTCCATGACGGACGTCATCTGCGACCGCTTGGCTTTCGTTGAGTCCAGGGCCCCGCTTTTGATGAGCCCCTCGATCGCGCGGCGGTTGACTTTGCGGGAGTCGATCCGTCGGCAGAAATCGAAAATGGAGGTGAACGCCCCGCCCTGTTCGCGGGCCTCCCGGATGGAGTCGATCGCGTTTTCGCCCACGTTTTTTATGGCCGCCAGGCCGAACCGGATTCCGTCCTCGACGACCGTGAAGTCCCTCCGACTTTCGTTGACATCGGGGGGGAGGATCTGGATTCCCATGGCGCGGCACTCCGTGATGTATCGGACCACCTTGTCGGCGTTTCCCATCTCGCTGGAAAGCAGGGCGGCCATGAACTCGACCGGGTAGTGTCCTTTCAAATAGGCGGTCTGGTAGGAGATTAAGGCATAGGCCGCGCTGTGGGATTTGTTGAATCCGTAGCCCGCGAAATAGGCCATCAGATCGAAAAGTTTCTCGGATTTCTTTTCGGGGATTCCGTGATCCCGCGCCCCCTTGATGAATTGCTCTTTCTGTTTTTCCATCTCCTCGGGTTTCTTCTTTCCCATCGCCCGACGGAGCAGGTCGGCCTGTCCGAGGCTGAATCCGGCCAGGACGTTGGCGATCTTCATCACCTGCTCCTGATACACGATGACCCCGTAGGTTTCTTTCAGAATGTCTTTGAGTTCCGGCAGTTCGTATTTGATCGGAACGAGGCCGCGCTTCCGCTTGATGAAGTCGTCCACCATTCCGCTACCGATCGGCCCCGGTCGATACAGAGCCAGGATGGCGATCAAATCCTCAAACCCCTCCGGTTTGAGTTTGACCAGCAGGTCGCGCATTCCCCGGCTCTCCAATTGGAAAACGCCGATGGTTTCACCGGAGGAGAGTTGTTGATAGGTTTTCGGATCATACAGCGGGATATCACCGGGCCGGATGGCCTCCTCGATCGGCCGTTTCTTATTGATCAGTTTGACGGCCTGATCGATGACCGTAAGCGTCCGGAGACCCAAAAGGTCGAATTTGACCAGCCCGATCTTTTCCAGATCGTCTTTGGCGTATTGGGTGACGATTTCGCCCTTGGCTCCGCGGTACAGGGGCACGTGTTCGGTCAGCGGTTCTTCCGAAATGACGACACCCGCGGCGTGCGTGGACGCGTGACGGGCCAGTCCCTCCAGCGAGCGGGCCAGCGATAGAAGCTCCTGGATCTTGGAATCGGTCTTGGAGAGCTCCTGCAAGCGCGGTTCGGCCTTTACGGCTTCGTCCAGCGTGATCCCCAGCGTATTCGGAACCAGCTTGGCCACCTTGTCCACCTCGGCGTAGGGGAGTTCCATCACCCGCCCCACGTCCCGGATCACCGCCTTGGCGGCCATCGTCCCAAATGTGATGATCTGGCAGACATGATCCGAGCCGAATTTTTCAGTGACGTAACGGATCACCTCCTCCCGCCGGTCCATGCAGAAATCCATGTCGATGTCGGGGAGCGAAACTCGTTCGGGGTTTAAGAACCGCTCGAACAGCAGGTCATACCTCATCGGATCGATGTCGGTGATCTTCAGGGCATAGGCCACGAGGCTTCCGGCGGCGGAGCCCCGGCCCGGTCCGACCGGAATGCCGTGCGAGCGGGCGTAGTTGATGATATCCCACACGATCAGGAAATAACCGGCGTATCCCATGCTGTTGAGAACGGCCAGCTCGGTCGCAAGGCGTTGCGTGTAGACCGCGTCCGGCGGGAAATCCGGAGATTTGCTCTTCAGCCGTGCGGCCAATCCTTCCCGGGCCAGTTTCTCAAGATATTGTTCCCGGGTGAAACCTCCCGGGACTTTATAGTGGGGAAGATGGATTTTATCGAAGGTCAGTTCGAGATTGCAGCGTTCCGCGATCAGTTTGGTATTGAGAACGGCTTCGGGGAGCTCCGAAAAATTGGCGGCCATTTCCTCGGCCGACTTGAGATAGTTTTCATCCGATCCGAACCGCATTCGATCCGGCTCATTGACCGTCTTTCCGGTTTGAAGGCAGAGAAGGATGTCGTGCGCGCGCGCGTGGTGGCGGGTCAAATAATGGGCGTCGTTGGTGGCGGCCAGCGCCATCCCGGTCCGGCGATGGAGTTCGACCAGTTCCTTGTTGACCTTTTGTTGCGCGTCGATCCCGTTGTGTTGGACCTCCAGGTAAAAATTTCCTTTGCCCAGAATTTCCTCATATTCTCCGGCCGCGGTCAGGGCCTTCTCCGGTTCGCCGTTGATCAGGAGGGTCGGAATTTCACCCCGGAGACAGGCCGACAGACCGATCAGGCCTTCATGATGCTTTTGGAGCAATTCCTTGTCGATGCGGGGTTTATAGTAGAATCCCTCGAGGTGGGCGGTGCTCACGAGCTTGATCAGATTTTTATATCCCGTACGGTCGGCCGCGAGCAGGATTAAGTGAAAATATTCATGATGGAGTCCTCCCGACTCTTTGTCAAGATGACTCTTGGGGGAAACATACATTTCACATCCGATGATCGGCTTGATTCCGGCTGCCCGCGCTTTTTGGTAGAACTCGATCGCGCCGAAAAGGTTTCCATGGTCGGTGACGGCCAAGGCCGGCATCCGGAAAGTTACAGCCTGCTGAAGGAGGGCGTTGATCGGATTCGCGCCGTCCAACAGGCTGTACTGGGTATGACAATGGAGATGAACGAAGTCGGAATGCTTCATGGGTTTGTGCGCCCGGGGTTAAATTTCAAGTCATTCTACCGTTATGCATGGGAAGAAGTCAATCGAGCCAAAATGTTGATTGAGGCGATCGGACCCGATGCATAGGTCGCCCCGAACCCGGAAACGTGGTTGCAATCGACACCCAAACTTATGTATCGTTGTAAATGAGACTGGAAACTGTCTAAGGTCTTAAACAATCCGGAATTATATGAAAATTAAAGGTCTGTTGGCCCGATCGATTCAAAATGTCCATCTATTTTGACAACATCCGTTTGGAAGGAGTCAAATCTATCCGTCAGGTTTTCGTGATGATTATTAATCATGGATGATTTCGCTTTGTGAATTTGAGAGGTTTGGCGCCGCTTGGGGCCGCTTCCTGTTATCGAGCCGCTTATAGAGATTTAAGTGGCATGGTCATTGCAAATTCTAATTATCGTTGGTTGCTTCGCGCATGGAACCCCAAAAGCGATATTTTAAATAGCGGGCTAATCATGGTGTTCAGGAATCGAGATGAGGCCGCACGCTTGCTGGCCGAAAGGTTGATCACATACCGCGATCAGAATCCACTGATCTTAGCCATTCCCCGCGGCGCCGTTCCCATGGCGCATATCCTTGCCGAAGCCCTGGAGGGGGAGATGGATGTTGTGTTGGTTCACAAGCTCGGGGCACCGGGTCAACCGGAACTGGCGATCGGTTCGGTGGATGAAAGGGGCCAGGTTTATGTGGGGGACCATGCCGCCGGCCTGGGGGCCGGTGACGAATACATCGCCCGTGAAAAAAAAGCGCAGATGAAAATCCTGAAAAGCCGCCGTGCGCAATACACGCCCGTGCACCCTCCCATCGATCCCATGGGGCGCGTCGTGATTGTGGTGGACGACGGCATCGCCACAGGTGCTACGATGGTGTCCGCCCTCCGGGCGGTGCGTGTCCAAAATCCGCGCAAACTGATTGCCGCGACGGCGGTGGCATCCCGTGAAGCATTGGAAATGATACGGGGCCTGGCGGATGAGGTCGTCTGTCTGAAGGTTCCGGAGATATTTTATGCGGTCGGACAGTTTTTTCTCGAATTTCCCCAAGTTTCGGATGAGGAGGTCGTCACGCTCCTCAGGCAGAGCCGCTCCAAGGCCGGCAACGTAAACCGATCGGCCTGAGGGACAGGGGCTATCCGCTCACCCGACGGCGATAAGGAGAAAGCCCATGCCGCTCTACGAGTACGAATGCACGTCTTGCGGAAAGATTTTCACGGCCGCGCTGTCGCTTCGTGAACACGATCAAAAAAACGTGATCTGTCCCGGTTGCGGTTCAAAAAAAGTGGAACAACTGATCACCCCGTTCATCGCCAAAACCGATCGTAAGACTTGATCCGGGGCGCTCGGAGGGTCGAATTGTCGCCAGCGCACGTTGTTTTCACCACAAACCGGAGGAGTCCCATGGGGGGGAAATTTTCTTTGCGGATCCGCGTTGAACTCGTCCTTGTCGGCGTTGTTTTTTCCGCAACCCTCCTGACCCCGGAAATTTCACTCGGGCTTGAGGGGGCCAAGGTGTTTGCTGACAAGTGTATCGCCTGCCACGGGTCTAAAGGGGAGGGCACCCAGGTGGGTCCGGCCTTGAAGGGCGATCCCTTTGTCATCGAGGGAACGGCGGCCGAGATCAAACACGTGATCACTTCCGGCCGGACACAGGAGGAAAAGAAATACCCGAAGATTGTAACCCCGATGCCGGGCGGCCTGGCCTCGGCGGATGAGGCGGATGCGCTGATCATCTACCTAAAGGGTGATTTGCAGAAAAAATAAGAACCGGTCCGCGTCCTGGGGCGGCCTCATTACATGGAGAGAAATGATGGCACGCGTCGTGGTCATCGGGTCGTCCATCGGCGGATTGCCGGCGGCCTACGAATGCCGGAAGCTCCTGGGTGGGAAACACAACGTCACCGTGGTTTCGAATGTGGATTTTTTCCATTTCGTCCCGTCGAATCCCTGGGTCGCGGTCGGCAGACGCTCACGGGGGGATATCTCCTTTCCGTTGGCCCCGGTCCTTAAAAAGAGGGGGATCGCGTTCATTCACTCGGCGGCCGAGCGGATCGACCCGGAGCGGAATCGCATCCTCACCGCTCAAGGGGAGGTTCCTTATGACTTTTTGATCATTGCGACGGGGCCGAAACTGAATTTCGCGGCCGTCTCGGGATTGGGCCCGAGCGGGTATACTCAGTCGGTCTGCACGGTGGAGCACGCGGAGCAAGCCTGGGGAGCCTATCAGGCCTTTTTGAAGAATCCCGGTCCGGTGGTGGTCGGCGCGGCGCAGGGGGCTTCCTGTTTCGGCCCGGCGTATGAGATGGCCTTTATCCTGGATGCCGACCTTCGAAAGCGGCGGCTTCGACGGAAAGTCCCGATCTATTTCGTCACGCCGGAACCCTATGCCGGGCATATGGGATTGGCCGGCGTAGGAAAGTCCCGACGATTGATGGAGGATGAATTCGCCGAGCACTCCATCAAGACCGTTACGAACGCCTCGATCAAGGAGGTCCAGCCGGGTAAGCTGGTATTGGAGGACGGCCAGGAAATCGTATTTCAATATGCGATGTTCATCCCCCCGTTTCTCGGGGTGAGCGCCGTTGCGGAGACCGCCGGCCTCTGCAATCCCAAAGGCTTTGTGAATATCGACGCCTACCAGGCCAATCCCCGGTATCGGAATATTTACGCCGTAGGGGTTTGCGTCGCCATCCCTCCGGTGGAGCCGACTCCGGTTCCGACCGGAGCGCCCAAGACGGGTTACATGATCGAGTCGATGGTCTCGGCCGCGGTCCACAACATCAAGGCCGACATCGAAAACAACCCGAAGCGGGAAACCGCCACATTGAACGCGATCTGTCTGGCCGATATGGGCGACACCGGCATCGCCTTTGTGGCGCTGCCGCAAATGGCGCCCCGAAACGTGACGTGGGCCAAAAAGGGGAAGTGGGTCCACCTGGCCAAGATCGCCCTGGAGAAATATTTTCTTCACAAGATGAAGCGCGGGGTGAGCGAACCGTATTATGAAAAGGCAGTCTTGAAAGCCCTTGGGATTGTAAAACTGGAAGCCCGGGACTGAGCAACCGGGTCAAATAATTCTAAAGGAGGCGATGTAAAAAATGAGGAAACGGGAAAATCGGCGCTCCCGTCCGGAGTGGCGGTGGTAAACGTTAAAAATCGACGATGCTGCATCACCTTGGATCTCAACCCTGTTGGCGAACATCCAAGCCGTCATGCCGCACAAGGAGGGAAAACATGAGCCGCTCGTCATACTCGCAAGTCCGTTGCGGAATCGTATTGGCCGGAGGGGAAGGTAAACGGCTTCAGCCGTTTATCCGGCGTCTGCGGGGAAAGGATCTTCCGAAACAGTACGTCAATTTTATCGGAACGCGATCGATGCTGGAGCATACCTTTCATCGTGTCGAAACCCTGATCCATCCCGAGCGTCTCTTCACGGTGGTGGCACGACATCATCTGGAACATCCGGAGGTGTGCCGACAGCTTTCCGGCCTTCCGGAGGGCAATTTGATCCTTCAACCTGAAAACAAGGAGACGGGGCCGGGGATAATGCTTCCGCTGATGCGTCTTTATAAATTTTATCCCGATGCGGTCGTGGTGCTCTTCCCGTCGGATCATTTTGTTCTGGAGGAAGCCCACTTTATGAATCATGTGGACCTGGCCTGTCATATCGTTGAGAGAGACCCGTCACGCCTGGTTTTGCTTGGAGTCAAACCCGATGCCCCGGAATCGGAATACGGCTATATATTGCCGGTGGAAGGAACGGACGGGTTCACCCAATACGGCCTCCGCCCGGTTTCGCAGTTTATTGAAAAGCCGGACCCCCCTGCCGCAAATGAACTTTTCTACCGGGGGGGATTATGGAACACGATGGTGATAGCGTTCAAGGCCAAGACTTTACTGGCACTGGCCCGGAAAGTGGCTCCGGTTCTCAGCCGTTCCTTTCATCGGATCTGGAAATCGGTCGGGACGCCCGCCGAGACCGAGGTCGTGGAGGATATCTACCGTCATATAAAACCCGTGAATTTCTCCAAAGATCTGCTCGAAGCTATTTCGGTCCGGTATTCATCCCATCTGCAGGTCCTTCCGGTCCGGGGTGTGTACTGGAGCGACTGGGGCTCCGAACAGCGGATTAAGAGCATCCTTAGACAAATGAAATATCCGTCGGCGTTCGCGGAGATTCAAATGGCTTGAAAACGGGAAGGGCGCGGGGATAATATGAGAGCGTAACTAACGGAAGCCTCATCGCATTAAACGACCAAGGAAATCATGGGAGGGATCGACGATGAATAAGAAAGAAAATCCGATGAGCGTTTCATCCAAATCCGCCTTTTCTGAGGCGGTTGCTTTGAACCCGGAACTCCGTGAACGGATTGCCCAGAAGGCCTACGACCTGTACGAAAAACGGGGTTCGGTCCACGGTTTGGACGTCCAGGATTGGCTGGAGGCTGAACGGTTGATCATGGCGCAAACGATGGCGGAGACCAAGGCCCCGAAGTCCCAATCGAAAACGGAAAGCGTTTCCAAGGCTAAGACCCCGATCCGGGAAAGATCGGCCGCCGCCAAACCGGGGTCGGTACTGGGTCGACCTTAATCCATCTTGATTCATGCGACGAAAGGAATACCGCGATGTTCCAGATCCGCATCCATGGCCGAGGCGGACAGGGCGTCGTGACGGCCGCCGAGATCCTGGCCGTCGCGGCCTTTATTGACGGCAAATATGCACAGGCCTTTCCAAGCTTCGGGTCCGAGCGAATGGGCGCGCCGGTGATGTCGTTCTGTCGCATCGACGACAAATTCATCCGGCTTCGCGAGCCGGTGATGGATCCCGACGCCCTGATCATCCAGGACCCCACCCTGCTTCATCAGGTGGATCTTTTTTCCGGTGTCCGTCCGTCGGGGTATATCCTGATCAACTCCTCCCGGAGCCTTGAAGATCTCGGAATCGCCGAGTTGATTTCTCGTTTTCCCAACGCCCGCCTTCGAACGGTCCCGGCTTCCGAGATCGCCCTTGAGAACACCGGACGATCGCTTCCCAACGCCGCCTTGATCGGCGGTTTGGCGGCCTTAACCGGGATTCTCGGTTCGTCCGCGGTGACGGAAGCCATACGAAAAAAATTTCCGGGAAAGGTCGGGGAGGCCAACGCTGCGGCGGCCGAGGCGACCTATCAGGCCGTTGCATCCGGTCGGGCCTGGGTGTCCAAGGAGACGCGTCATGCCGGAACCTATTGAGGGCTCGCAGGCGGTGGCCGCCGCCGTGGCGCGCTGCCGGCCGGAAGTGATATCCTGCTACCCGATCACGCCGCAAACCCACATCGTGGAGAATCTCTCGAGCCGCGTCCGAAAGGGAGAGATCGGAAACTGTCAGTTCATCAACGCCGAGTCCGAGTTCGGGGCGTTGAGCATTCTCATCGGGGCCTCGGCCGCGGGCGCCCGCAGCTACACCGCGACGAGCAGCCAGGGGCTCCTGTTCATGGCCGAGGCGATCTACAACGCAGCCGGGCTGGGTCTTCCGATCGTGATGACCATCGGCAACCGGGCGATCGGAGCCCCGATCAATATCTGGAACGATCATTCCGACAGCATGTCGATGCGGGATGCCGGGTGGATTCAGATCTTCGCCGAGACCAACCAGGAGGCGGTGGACCTGCATATCCAGGCCTTTCGTCTGGCCGAGGAGTTGAGCGGCCCGGTGATGGTCTGCATGGACGGATTCATCCTGACCCATGCCTACGAGCCGGTCGAGATTCCCGCGCAGGACCAGGTCGATGCCTTCCTTCCCCCCTATGACCCCGTCCAAGTTCTGGATCCGGCCGATCCGGTGACCATCGGCGCGATGGTCGGCCCGGAGGCCTTCTCCGAAGTGAGGTATCTTGCCCATCATAAACAACTTCGGGCGCTGGAACGGATCCCGGAGCTGGGGGGCGAGTTCCGGGAGCGGTTCGGGCGGGCCCCCGTCGGATTGACCGAGGCCTACCGGACGGAGGATGCCGATACGATTGTTGTGGCCCTCGGTTCGGTCAACGGGACGATCCGGGAGGCGGTCGACGAATTGCGGGAGGGGGGGATCAAAGTCGGCAGTCTTAAAATCGGCCTGTACCGGCCGTTTCCGACCGCACAGGTACGCGCCGTCCTCCATCCCGCGAAACGCGCGATCGTGGTGGAAAAAGATCTGGCACTGGGAAAAGGAGGGATCGTTTCCGGCGACGTCAAGATGGCTTTGCGCGGGCTTCCGACGATCGTTCAGACGGTGATCGCGGGATTGGGCGGCCGGTCCATTACAAAGGCGTCCCTCCTCCGGATGATCGGGGAGGCGCGTGCCGGAAAGCTGGACGAACCGCACTTTTTGGATCTGAACTGGACCGTGATCCATCAGGAGCTTGAACGGCAGCGTCGCCAGCGTCGCTCGGGCCCGATGGCGGAACACGTCTTGCGCGCCGTCAATGCGGTCAGCTCCAAAATAACATAAAGGGCCTTTTTTCCATAGGGAGAAAGAATGGACGATCGACAGCGCATCAAGTTCTACCAAACCGGGACCTTTACAGTGGGGAACCGCCTCCTCGGCGAGGAGGACCGGACCGTTCAGTCCAGGATGGAGCGGACGAACTCCCTCAATTCCGGCCACCGGGCCTGTCAGGGATGCGGCGAGGCCTTGGGCGCGCGGTATGCCGTCGATGCCGCCATGCGCGCGGCGCAAAACAGACTGATCGCCGTCAACGCCACGGGGTGTCTGGAGGTGTTCTCGACCCCTTATCCGGAAAGTTCGTGGCGGATTCCCTGGCTGCATTCGCTTTTTGGAAATGCCCCGGCCGTGGCCGCCGGCGTCGCGGCCGCGCTCCGGGCCAAAGGTCGAACGGACGTAAAGGTGATCGCGCAAGGCGGGGACGGGGGGACGGTCGATATCGGGTTTGGATGTCTTTCCGGAATGTTCGAACGCAACGATGACGTCCTTTACATCTGCTACGACAACGAGGCCTACATGAACACGGGCGTCCAGCGCTCGGGATCGACCCCGCCGTCCGCGCGGACCATGACCACGCCGGCCGTCGGAGAACACCCGGGAAATCTTTCCGGAACCGGAAAGGACGTCCCGCGCATCGCCATGGCCCACGGGCTGGCGTACGTGGCGACCGCCTCCGTCGCGGACCTCCGGGATCTGGAGGCCAAGGTGACGAAGGCGATGGGAATCTCCGGTTCACGGTACATTCATATTCATGTTCCCTGTCCGCTGGGCTGGGCCCACGATCCCGCGCTGACGATCCGGGTTGCCCGTCTTGCGGTCGAATCCGGTCTGTTCCCGTTGTTTGAGGCCGAAGGCGGAAAAATCACTGGGCGGACGATGATTCGCCGAAAGGTTCCGGTGGAGAGATATCTCGAGCTTCAAGGCCGATTCAAACATCTTTTCGGCGAACGGCCCGATCGAGCGGCCCTTGCGGCCATCCAATCTATCGCCGACGCTCATATCGCCGAATACGGTTTGGTGGACAAAGGGACTTCCCGGGGGGATTCAAGTGGAACGTAAGCCGTTCGCCATCACGCTCGACCCAAATAGCAGCCTGCCGAACCATACGGGTTCGTGGCGGACGATGCGTCCGGTCTATGTCGATCGCCTCCCGCCGTGCAATCACGCTTGTCCGGCCGGAGAAAACATCCAGGGCTGGCTGTATCCGGCCGAGGAGGGGAAATACAAAGAAGCGTGGGATGTCCTGATGCGGGATAATCCTTTTCCGGCGCTTCATGGACGGGTCTGCTATCACCCCTGCGAGGATGCCTGCAATCGGGCCCAATTGGATGAGGCGGTCGGTATACATGCTGTCGAACGATTCCTGGGCGATCGGGCGATCCAGGAGGGATGGCGCGTCGAGTGCAGACCGGCGACCGGCAAAAAGGTTCTGATCGTCGGCGCGGGTCCGAGCGGTCTGTCGGCCGCTTATCATCTGGCCCGCCTCGGCCACGCCGTGACGATCTGCGATGCCGGATCCAAGGCGGGCGGAATGATGCGGTTCGGGATCCCGAAATATCGCCTGCCGCGCGACATTCTCGATGCCGAGATCGCACGGATCGAAGCCATGGGGGTCACGATCCGACTGAATCAAAAAGTGGGGGACCTTGAGGCCGCCATGCGTGAGGGTGGATATGACGCAGCCTTCCTCGCGATCGGGGCGCATCTCGCCAAACGGACCGAAATCCCGGGGCGCGACGCGGGGAAAATTCTGGATGCCGCCAGTTTTCTGAAAAGCATGGAAGGCAAGGCCCCTCCCATGTTAGGAAGGCGGGTGATGGTGTACGGTGGTGGAAACACCGCGATCGACGCCGCACGGACCGCGAAGCGGTTGGGCGCGGAGGAGGCCGTAATCGTTTATCGGCGGGACCGGAAGCACATGCCGGCCCATGATTTCGAAATGAGGGAGGCGCTTGAAGAAGGGGTCGTGATTCACTGGCTTCGGACGATCACGCGGGCGGAGGAATCAAAATTTACGGTCGAGGTGATGGAACTGGACCAGTCGGGGCGCCCGATGCCGACCGGACGGTTTGAAGAAATCGACGCGGATACCGTGATTCTCGCGTTGGGCCAGAACGTGGACACGGCCTTCCTTCAAAACGTCCCGGGGTTGAGGATCGCCGAGGATGGAATCATTCAGGTAGACGAGACGATGATGACCGGACGGTCCGGAATATTCGCGGGGGGCGATATGGTCCCTTCCGAACGCACCGTGACCACGGCCACCGGCCATGGAAAAAAAGCCGCGCGCCACATCGATGCCTATCTTCGCGGAACCCGTTACGTGAAACCGGAGCCGCACCCGGTCGCGACGTTTGACAAGCTGAACACGTGGTATTTCACCGACGCCGAAAGGTCCAAACAGCCGGTTCTGGAAGCCATCCGGAGACGTTCGACCTTTGAGGAGGTGACGGGCGGCCTTGATCCGAACACGGCACTGCTTGAGGCACGGCGGTGTCTATCGTGTGGCAATTGTTTTGAATGCGACACCTGCTACGGTGTCTGCCCCGACAACGCCGTGATCAAACTCGGCCCAGGTAAGCGGTACGTGTTCAATTACGATTACTGCAAAGGCTGCGGCATCTGCGTCCAGGAGTGCCCCTGCGGCGCGATCGAAATGGTCAAGGAGACGATTTAGAAGGTTTCGTGATCCGGGTTGAACGCTACAGACCGAACCCGCTTGGAATCGGTGCCTAAATAAATCCAAGATGAGACGGAAGGAGAGATCGAATGCGACGGAAAAAAGTTACGGCGTGGGGACTGGTATGGCTGGGTTTAATCTTAGGCGCTCCCGAGGCCTATTCTCAAGACGCCGATCTGGTTAAACAAGCCAATCAGTATTTCAAGCCTCTCCCGAGCGCGATGCCCGCCCCCGCGGATAATCCGACGACACCCGAAAAAGTCGCACTGGGGAAGATGCTCTTTTTCGAACCGCGTTTGTCAAAAAGCGATACGATCAGTTGTAATTCCTGCCACAATATGGCCACCGGCGGAGTGGACAATCTTCCGACCTCGATGGGCCATCTCGCTCAATTCGGTCCCCGGAACTCTCCCACCGTCCTCAACGCGGGCCTCGAGTTCGCCCAGTTCTGGGACGGCCGCGCCCCGTCTCTTGAGGAGCAGGCGAAGGGACCGATCTTAAACCCGGTCGAGATGGCCATGCCGGACCGGGAAATGGTCCTGTCCCGGATCCGAACCATCCCGGAATACGTCGAGAAATTTAAAAGAGCCTTTCCGGACGATAAGGATCCGATCACCTATGACAACATCGCCCGGGCGATCGCGGCCTTCGAAAGGACCTTGTTGACGCCCTCGAGGTTCGACGACTTTCTCAAGGGAAAAGCGGATGCCCTGACCGCCGGCGAGAAACAAGGGCTGGGACTGGTCATGAAAAAAGGATGCATCATCTGTCACAACGGGGTTGGGGCCGGCGGGGGGATGTTTCAGAAATTCGGTATCCGGGACCGGTATGAATACAGCGATGATCAGGGGCGGTATAACGTGACAAAGAACGAGGCCGACAAATATTTTTTCAAAGTCCCCATGTGGAGGAATGTCACCCGAACCGCCCCCTATTTTCACGACGGCTCGATCTGGGACCTGAGCGAAGCCGTCCGCATCATGGGACGGATTCAGCTCGGAGCGAAACTGACGGATGACGAGGTCGATTCGATCGTCGCTTTTCTTCATTCCCTGGAGGGGAAGATCCCGGAGGAGGCCCTGATCCTGCCGGTCCTTCCCGCGTCCACCCTCGCCACGCCGAAGCCGGTGTTCAAGTGACCAAACTCGATCCACATATCAACGCAACCAAAGAAAGAAGAAGGAGGCAACCATCATGGCCGAAAATCTACTGAAAGTGATCGAGGTTCTTTCCGAGTCAGACAAAAGCTGGGAGGACGCGGCCCAGCAGGCCGTGGCCCGCGCGGCCAAGACCCTGCATGGAATCAAATCAATTTATATTAAAAACTTCGAAGCCAAGGTCGACAACAACAAGATCGTCAAATATCGGATCAACGCCAACGTCACGTTCTTGCTGGATTAGAATCGTTGCTTCGGAGAGGGGATGCGGTGCGCCATTCCCGTTCCTTATATTCGGGCATGCGCATCATTCGCGATCAACCCGACATGAAGGAGGCATTCCAATGGATAGCAAGAAAATTATAGAAGGGCTCAACCGGATGCTCGAACAAGAGCATGCCTGCGCCATCCGCTATGCAACGCACGCCGCGGTCGTCACCGGGCCGTACGCGGAGTCGGTTGCGGCCCGCTTGAAGGAGATTGCCGGAGACGAGCGGGATCATGCCGAGAAACTTCGCGACCGTATCACGGCCCTCGGCGGAACTCCATCCATGCAGGTCGCGACCGGGGACCTCAAGCCGGCCGTTACGCTGTCCGAGATTCTGAAGATCAACATGGCCGAGGAACACGGGGCGATTTCCGGCTACACGGAAATTCTCGAGGGAATCGAGCCCGCAAATGTCATCCTGCACCATACGATCCGCGAAATCATTCGAGACGAGCAGGAGCACCTGGAGGAATTGGAGACACTACAATCCCCAAAGTAGGCCGGCGTGATGGGCAAGGGATCGCCCGGGGTCCTTCAAACTTCAAACCTGGGAAATTCATCCGGTCGGGTCCGCCCGGGGGTGGTGCGATAAAAGATAATAAGTCAAAAAATTCCGGGCGTATACCAAGGAACTCAAGGGTTATCTGTTTACCACCCGACCGGTCGTTCGCGAAGAATCCGGGATAATTGTCTAATTTCGATATGAGTTCCGATCGATGAAACCCCGCCTCTTGATTCTAGGAGCCTTGGCGGTCGCGGCCGCACTCATAATTGGGTTGGTTTATTTAAGAGGCGGAGGGACTCCTTCCCGGAAGGAAACGGGAAAAACCGTCGTGGCCGCCACGATCTATCCCCTCTTCGATTTGACCCGTAATGTGGCGGGGGAGAATGCGGAGGTGAAGCTCATTCTGCCCCCGGGCGCTTCGCCTCATTTGTTTGAATTTTCTCCGAGGCAGCTCAAGGAGCTGCAGAATGTAAAGACGGTCTTTGCGATCGGTCACGGTCTCGATGATTGGGCCGCCCAAGTTATTCATGTCGCCCCGGAGGCGCGGCTAATCGTCGTGGATCACGGCATCGACCTGCGGAAATCCGGAGGGACGGAAGAAAATGGAGCCGAGATCAAGCGCGAACACGAACCTGGGCCGACCGATCCGCATTACTGGCTTCATCTTGGAAATGCACGGCAGATCGTAGATAATATCGCAAAGGAATTGATCGAAGAGGATCCCGCTCACGCGGATGCGTATGGGGCGAATGCGCAGGCGTACAAAGACAAGCTGGCGGCCGAAGAGCGGCGGCTGAAAGAGGCGTTGGCGCCGGCGCGGGGTCGGCCCATTCTGACCTTCCACGACGCCTGGTATTACTTCGCCGAGGATTTCGGGCTTGAGATCGTCGGAACGCTTGAACCTGCGGCCGGGGAGGAGCCGACGCCCCGATACCTGGCGGAGCTCCAACGGGAAGTGAAGATGAAGCGGATACGGATCATTTTTATCGAGCCGCAGCTTTCCACCGCGGTCTTGAAAAGCTTCGCCGAAGACAACGCCTTGAGCGTGGCGGAGCTGGATCCGCTCGGGGGGGTGGAGGGTCGGAAAACGTATCTGGACCTGATGGAGTTCAATGCGGACTCCATCCAAAAAGCGCTAAACGAATAGAGGCCGAAGTCTAAGCGATTCGATGGGCGACACCGACGCGGTTCAGGCCAGAGGCATATGGTATTCATTTAATTCCGATGCTGCGACTCTTGAAGATGTTTCTTTCGATATACCCCAGGGAAGCATCGCGGCCATTATCGGGCCGAACGGATCGGGAAAGACGACGCTGCTCAAAGTGCTTCTGGGCTTTCTCTCTCCACAACGGGGGGAGGTTCGTATTTTGGGAAAGGAGCCCCGGCAGGCGCGAAAAGACATGGCCTACGTGCCGCAGCGGTTTTCTTTTGACAAGAGCTTTCCGGTGACGGTTCTGGAATTTCTCCAGCTTTCCCATCCCGAAAGCTCCAGGGAGAAAATCGTACGGTATCTGGGTCACCTGGACATGGAGGGGATGCTGAACCGGAAACTGGGCTCGCTCTCCGGCGGACAACTTCAGCGGGTGCTCGTGGAGCGCGCGATGCTCGGCGATCCGAAAGTCCTCTTCCTGGATGAGCCCGCGGCCGGGATGGATATCGGCGGGGAGCGCACCTTCTATGAGCTGGTCCTGCACCTGCATCGGGAACACCAAAGCACCGTCGTGATGGTGTCTCATGAACTGGACGTGGTGGCCCGCTATTCGGATCTGGTGCTGTGCCTGAATCGGAGGCTGCTTTGCCAGGGAAGACCGGAGGTGGCGCTGAACGCGGAGACCCTCCGAGCGTTGTACGGGAAAGAAGCCGCGATGTACCATCACAAGGACAAATGACCGTGGAACTCATGACGATCCTTCAACTCCCTTTTATGCAACGGGCGCTGATGGCCGGCATCGCCCTTGGATTGATCCTGCCTTTCCTCGGGGTTTTTGTGACGCTTCGAAAGATGTCATTCTTCGGGGACGGCATCGCCCACGCGACGTTGGCCGGTGTGGCCATCGGGATCGTCGCGGGCGTCAGTCCGTTCCTGGCCGCGCTGGGCATTGGAGCATTGTTCGGATCCGGGGTTTATTTTTTGGAGCGCAAGACCAACATCTCTTCCGACGCGCTGATCGGGGTGCTCTTCACGGGCGGTCTGGCCCTGGGGATTGTTCTGATCAGCCGGCGGCAAGGGTATCAGCCCGAGCTTTTGAGTTTTCTGTTCGGAAGCATCCTTTCCATCAGCCCGGCCGATTTGGGCGTTATCCTGGGCTTCTCCATTTTTATTGTTTTGGTTTTGATTCTCTTGTCCCGGCCGTTGACTCTTCTGGCACTGGAGAAGGAAAGTGCATGGCTGTACGGGGTCCGTACCGAATCGCTGGATTTCTTTTTCTACGTGCTGCTCAGCCTCACGGTGGTGCTCGGTGTGAAGCTGCTCGGCATCATCCTGGTCAGCGCGCTTTTGATCATCCCTCCGACGATCGCCAAGATGCTCGCCCCTTCCTTCCGGAGTTTGATCGGCGTGAGCGTGATCGCGGGCGAGGTGTTCATTGTGCTTGGGCTCATGCTCTCGTATTGGCTGGATCTTCCCTCCGGAGCGACGATTATTCTTGTGGGAGCCGTTGTCTTTTTGGCGGTTGCCCTGGGACAGATCGTCCGGGGTGCACCGATCGGATAACTTCAGAAGAGAAGGAGGGTCCGTTATTAAATCATTGAGCGAAAAAGGAGGCGGGGCTTTTCAGGGGATCAAGCTCCTATTATGCGAAAATCCGCTCCCGCCGATCGAGGAGGCCATCGCCGCGGCGCAGGCCGAGCTCGCCCGGAGTAATTACTACACCGAAGCCTATTCGGCTCCGCTTCGCCGCCTGATCGCGGAGCAGCTCGGCGTGCCGGAGCGGCTGATCCACATCAACGCAGGCTCCGAGCTCATCCTGCGGCAGATCTTCGACCGTGCGAGACAGGCTGGACCCAAACCCTGTTCGGTCGGCTCGAGGAGATGACCGAGATCAACCCGGTGCGCCCGGGACGCGGGGAGGGTGGTTTTGCGGTCGTACGCGCGACGGCGTGAAGATCCTCCATTTGCGACTTACGG
>DATKAN010000030.1 GCA_035498035.1 Nitrospiria bacterium | reverse complement strand
GAGGGAGATGGCGGCATTTCCCCCGAACCTCTTTGTCGGAACAATCGATAATGCTCGGACCGGCTGCTCAGCGCGTGTAAAAGTTGCGCGCCGGACAACCCCATAAAGGCGAGGGTTCCGGACCGGGCCCCGGGACCATAGCGGGATAGTCCATAACCGTAGGCACCCATTGCGCCCAGGGATATCATTCCCCCTTCGAAGGCGATCCTTTTCAAATCGTCCGTACCGATGATCGGTTTCTGCGAGGGTCTCGGCGGGCGATTCAATACATCCGGCTCCGGAGGCTCGAGCGCCAAGGCAATGGCCGGGGAAATCGGGTTGACCCACAAAAACGGAGTGGACGGCCCGAAATTCAAGGCGAACCCGGCGAATCTCACGAGGGTTTCCCCGAGGGTCGCGGCCAGGAGATAACGGGCGGATTTACGAATGTTGTCGTAGAGGGTCCGACCCTGGCGAACGGCGATGATCATCGTCTCGAGCCGATCATCCTCCAGGATGACGTCCGCGACCTCGCGGGCCATGACGGTGCCGCTCTTCCCCATCGCTATCCCGATGTCGGCCGCCTTGAGCGCCGGGGTGTCGTTGACGCCGTCCCCGGTCATGGCCACGACCTTGCCCCGGCGCTGAAGGGCCAAAACGATCTGTCGTTTTTCGGCCGGGCTGAGTCGGGCGAACACCTGCACCCGCTCGGTGAGTCCGGATAAAACCTCCGGCTCGAGATTGCGAAGGTGGGTCGAATCCAGAATTTCAATCTGGTCCCCGCCGGCGAGGCCCAGTTCCCTGGCGATGGAATAGGCGGTGGCCGTTCGATCGCCGGTAATCATCACGGTCGCAATTCCGGCTTGATGAAAGACGCGGATCAGTTCCTTGGCGCCAGGCCGAATGGGGTCGGCGAGTCCGACCATGCCCAGCCAGGTGAGGTCCGACGGGTCTTGTTCGGGAAGATTTCTCGGAGCATCGATCTCCCGGTAGGCGAATCCCACCCTTCGCATGGCATTGGCCGAGAAACGATCCATCTCGATTTCGATCCGGCGCCGGTCCTCCTCTTCAAGGGGCAAGACCCTTCCTTCTTTGATCTGCCAACGGCACCGCGCCAGAACAGCCGCCGGTCTCCCCTTGACCGTTATCAGGCCGGCACCGTCGGCCCCGACTCCCACGGACAGGTGTATGCTCATCATGTATTTTCGATGGGCGGAGCCCCGTCGAACCGCGACCACGGGATGGATCTTCCGAAGCTCAAGAACATCCACCCCAGCACCGATGGCCAGATTCAGGAGGGCATTGTCTATCGGCGGCCCATTCAGGACCAACCCGTTCTCCCCGCGGCGTACGTCGGTATCGCTGCAGAGCGCGCCGACATGCAACAACCGGAGCAGCTCCTCGCACCGGTCCGGATCAACCGGGACTCCGTCGGCCGTGAGACCTCCGCCGGACACGTCGATCCGTCGCATTCCCGCATGGATTGAAATCACCGTGACCTGGTTCAACGTGACGGTGCCAGTTTTATCGAAACAGAGGACCTGAACGGAGCCGAGCGCCTCAACCGCTTCGATGCGACGGATCAATACGCGGTGGCGGCGCATGTTACGGACGCCCAGGACCAGGGTGGTGGTCGTGATCGTGGGCAATCCCTCGGGAATGGCCGCGCCCGCCAGCGAAAGAGAAGCCTTGAGGAGCTCCAGCAATCCGTAGCCTTGAAGAATCCCGACGAGAAAAGAGAGGCCGCAGACGCAACCGCTGATCACCGCGACCTGGCGGGCCAAATGATCCAGCGTTCGCTCCATCGGAGTGGCGCGCAGCTCTTCCAGTTGGACCAAGCCTTGAATCCGGCCCAGCTCCGTGGTTTTTCCCGTGGAGATGGCCACGGCCAGACCGCTGCCGCCGCTCACCAGCGTTCCCCGGTACACCATGTTCACCCGCTCGGCGACGGGGGTTTCCAGGTCGAGGAGAACCTCCGCTTGCTTGGAAACCGGCATGCTCTCGCCCGTCAGCGCCGCCTCGTTGAGACGAAGCCGGTCCGCTTCGATGATCCGCCCGTCAGCCGGGACCAGGGTCCCGCGCTTCAGAACGAGGGTATCTCCGGGGACCACTTCCTCCCGATCGATCGATTGGATTTCTCCGTCGCGGATGACCCAAGCCGGAGGGCGTCCGAAACTCCTCAGCGATTGAATCGTCGTCTCGGTCCGACGCTCGAAAATAAATCCGACCGCGGCGTTGAGCCCTAGGACTCCCAAAATCACGAAGGCCTCGGCCGCGCCCGCGGTCAAAAAAGAGAGCGCGGCTCCGCCGGCCAGCAGTGCGACGGGCAGCGATCGGAATTGGTCGACAAAAGTGCCCAGCGCCGAGGCCGGCTCCGCCCCGGGAAGGATATTCCTCCCATGCCGCCGGATCCGCCCGGCAATACCGGCGGAAGACAGGCCCCCGGAATTCGACTCAAGCGCCGTCAGCACTTCTCCGGCAGAAAGGTGATGCCATGCATCCGGCGGCGATTCAATGGGGCGCGAAGTCGGATTTGGCGGAGAGGCCGAGGGGCCGCCCATCGGGGCTTTTGCAAACCCTTCGGCTTGAAACCTCTCGATGAGATCGAAGATGCGGTTCGCAACATTCTGCGGATCCCCTGCCGGATTGTAATAAACGAGGACATTGCCCGTTACGGGGCTGGCCGAAGCGCGTTCGATCCCGGCCGACCCAACGAGCTCTTTTTCCAGCCAGCGCTTTAGCGGATGCGAGCGGCGAAGCGCCGGGACATGAAAGCGGGCCCTCCCGGTTACCGACGCGTGGATGGTTTCAACCTGGGCGGACGTTACCAAGACCCCTCCGAAGAAAGATCCATTGGAATCGCTGTTTGAAATGCTCAAGATGCCGTCTTGTGCTTCTCATAGATCGGTTCCAGCTCGGGACGCCACTTTTCGATCTGACGGACCCGGTGCCCGTCGCCGGGATGGGTCAATAGAAACTCGGGCGGTGCTCCGTCGCCCGCCTTCATCATCCGATTCGAGAACGCCACCGCCGCCGCGGATCGTAACCCGCCTCGGACATCGGGTATTGACGGTTCAAGTTTTCGCGAGTATTCATGCAGAAATTATGACACAGGAAGGTCGAAAATCTCAAAGGGCGCGGTGTCAGTAGAGGGGGCGCTGGGGACCTGGCTTCATCCCGGCCAGATCGGGATCTATGCCCTCCTCGGTGGGGAGCTCGGCTTCCTTCGCCTTCTTTCGGGCCTCACGGCGCATGATCTTTTCCTTGCGCTTCTCGACCTTCGCGCGCTCACGGATCCGCTTCGTCGCGGTGGCTTTTGGACGGCCCGCCATTTTGGTTCCCCAAGGTAGTTAGAATGATTTTCAGAACTCTTTACACTATCACACTGCCGGATAGAACGCAAACGTTCCTTTAAAGATAATTTTTAAATTCGCTTCCGAACATCGGAAAGTAGGCCGAGATGAGGGTGATATCAAAATTGGCAAGAATAGAATCTTTGCTCTCGCGTTCCAACAGGTATTCGAACGCCGCCTGGACGCAGCGGGCCGGAGAAACCTTTCCGCCCGTCAACTTCCGGTAGGTCGCAGGCGCCATTGTGACCTTGTAACGGCTCGTGCCGACCTCGTCCTGAACCGTTACGTCGAAGATCATCGGATCGCCTTCGTCCAGGGTCTTGACGTCGATCACAGCTTTCTCCTCCCCAGCCAATCACGGACAACCGTGACGCGCTTGGATTCCTATCGCGACTTCTTATTGTTTTTGGACCGAGCGCGGCTTTGTTTTCGCTCTTCCGGCCGGACCTCTTCCAGGACCATCAGTAGCTGTTTTTCAACGACGGCCTGGTTGAGTTTGGCGGAGATCTCCTTGACGACGCCGTGAATCGGCGACAGGACGGCGGTCTCGACCTTCATCGCCTCGATGTTCATGATCTCTTCCCCTTCGCGGACGATGTCCCCGACCATCAGGACACGGTCTTTGTCTCCGATCCGCCAGACGTTCCCCATGATGGGGGAGGCGATCTGCCCGGGGATCGTCGGATCGGCCATGCGCGCCCCGGCCTTCTGGGCCGTTTTTCGGGAGGGCATTTCGACGGGGTAGACATGCATCGTGTTGTTCACCGAAAGGACGATATGCTTGACCCCGTCGATCTCCTGACCGATCGAAACCAGTTTGATGGTGTTGGGCTTTCCGTGCGCCTCGAAGGAAACCTCGCTCCCGGACTCTTTCAGACCGTCGAACCAGACCTGGGTCGGGAGTACCGTGGTGTTTCCGAAACGGGTCCGGAACCGGATGAAATCGACCGCCGCGGCGGGATGCTGGAGATAGAGCATCAGCTCGTTTTCGGTGGGATGCCGCTCGATCTTTTTGTGAAGCTCCTCCCGGGCCCGTCCGATCTCCTCCTCCGGTTTTTGGGCCAGCGGAGAAGCTTCGAAACGCTCCTTCGCGACCTTCTCCCGCCAGGCTTCCCCGAACACGGACTGATAAACCCAGTCGGCCGGCCAGCCGAACGGCAGCGGTCCGTACCGTCCCAACAGGAGGTTCTTCAGATCGTCCGTGGCGCGCGCATACAGTCCCAGCAAGACCTCTTTCTCCTCCGGCCGGAGCGCATCGAACGACTGGCCCTGGGCGATGAAGCGCTCGCACAGATCCAGGAGGTCCTCGACCTGCTTGAGCCCGCCCTCCTTGTAGTGATACTGGACGATGCCGGCCCAGGTGGTCCAGGTGATCTGGGAGCCCGGCGTGACATCGAAATACTTGATGAACCGGTTTCCGGCGCTCATCCCCCTTAATATTTGCGGCATGAGAGGAAGGAACCCTCCCTTGGCGGCCTGCTCGAACGAGCTGGGAAAAGCGCCCCCGGGCATCTTGTGTTCGGTGACCTTGTAGGAGAAGCCGCGGAACGGGGACTCGAAATCCTGATAATGGCCGATAAACCCGGTGATCGCTTCGTCCGCCTTGTCCACCATCGGGAGGTCCAGCCGGGTCTCGATCCCCATTTCCTCTAGGAGCGCCCGGACGGCGCGGACCGGCGCATGGCCGTAGTAGCGCGTGAACGGATCGTCCGTCACGTCGAGGATTTTCGCCCCGGCCTTGGCCGCGGCCACGAGGGCCGGAACGGCCAGGCCGTCCGTCGCATGGCGGTGGTATTGAATGACCAGGTCGGGATACTTCTGAAGCAGCGCGTCGGTGAGCTGGGCGATCCGCTTGGGCGATCCGACGCCGGCCATGTCCTTGATGCAGAGGATGATCTCCCCGGTCCCGCCGGTGACGCGGAGGATCTCCCCCGCCACCTTCAGATAATAGGCGTCGGTGCAGTCTTCGGAAACGCTGAAAGAGATCGCGGGCTGGAACAGCTTCCCGCCCTCCATCACCGCCTCAGCGATCGGGATCATGTTGGGAACGTAGTTCAAAAAATCGAAGCAACGCCAGATGTCCACGTAGGGAAGGAAGGCCTTCACGGAAAGACGGATCACATTGCGGGGATACATCCGGTATCCCCAGAGATTGGTCGAACGGACCAGCGTCTGGGTCATCACGTCCGGCATCCGTTCTTTCCAGAGGGCCGCCTCCTCGAACGGGTCGATCATGTTCTGAAGCAGGTTTTGATGGAAGCGGGCCCCGCCGTGGTTCTCGACCGAGAAATATCCGGACCGGTTGTAGAACGGGGCCAGCCGGATCAGGTCGTACAGCGTATGGCGGTTCTTGAAGTCGCTCTGTCCGGTATCCCGGGGACCGGTATTGGTGAAATAGACCCCCCGGTCGCCCCGCAGCGCGGCCATATTTTCACGAGGGCTTTTTTTCGGATGGACCGTCATGCTCAGCTCTTGAATTGTAGGGGCTCGCCGGATCTCTTCGCTACCGGCTGTAAGGATTCTTCCCGAGCGCCGTGATCTCGGCGATGAACCGGCTGATCCTGAGGATTTCATCCTCGTCTTCCACATAATTGAGGAGCTCGGCAAGATGATCGTCGATGAAATCCGTATCGAAGCGTCCGGCGACGAAATCCGGATGGGCCATGATTTTCTTGAGCAAGGGGATCGTCGTCTTGATGCCCCAGACCGTGAACTCCGAAAGCGCCCGGCGCATCCGCTCGATGGCGGTGGGCCGATCCTTCCCCACCGAGCAGATTTTGGAAACCAGGGAGTCGTAGTACGGCGGAACCTCGCAGCCCTGGTAGATGCCGCTGTCGGCCCTCACGAACGGCCCGCTGACCTGGCGCAGATAGGTCACCGTTCCATACGAGGGCGCGAAATCGTTCTTGGGATCCTCGGCGTTGACCCGGCATTGAATGGCATGACTCGAGATCCGGATCTCCTCCTGGCGGAGACGGAGGGGCGTGCCGACGGCCATCCGGATCATCATCCGGATGATGTCCAGGCCGACGATCATTTCGGTAACGGTATGCTCCACTTGAATCCGGGGATTCACTTCGATGGCGTAGTAACGCAGATCGGGAGCCACCAGGAATTCCAGCGTGCCGGCGGTGACGTATCCGATCTCCTTGGCGGCCTTGACGACGACCTCGCCCATTTCGTTCCGGAGACGCTCGTCCAGCAAGGAGGACGGAGCCTCCTCCACCAATTTCTGGTGGCGGCGCTGGATGGAGCATTCGCGATCCCCCAGATGAATCACGCGGCCGTACGCGTCCGCGATGAACTGGAACTCGATGTGGCGGGCGCCGCGGATATATTTCTCGACGTACACCTCGCCGTTTCCGAACAGCTTCTCCGCGATCGAAACGGCCCTCTCGAGGGCGGACTTGGCCTGATCGGCCGAATCGACCCGATGCATGCCCCGGCCGCCCCCTCCCGCCACCGCCTTGATAATGACCGGCCAGCCCACGTGATTCCCGAACTTCACGATCTGATCGGCCGAGGTCACTTTCGGCAGGCCGGGAATGATCGGGACGCCGGCATCCGCCAGGGCCTTCTTGGTCGCGATCTTGTCTCCCATCCGTGCGATTACCTCGGAGCCCGGCCCGATGAAGATCAGCCCGGCATCCCGGCAAGCCCGGGCGAAATCGGGATTCTCCGACAGAAACCCGTACCCGGGAAAGACGGCCTCGCAGCCGGTCTTCCGGGCGGCATCCAGCACTTTTCCGATATCCATGTAGCTTAACTTGGCCGGGGAAGGACCGAGATGGACCGCCTCGTCCGCTATCTTCACGTGATAGGAAAGCGCGTCGGAATCGGAATAGCCCACCACCGCACGAATGCCCAGCTCCCAACAGGTCCGGATCGTCCGGCAGGCGATCTCCCCCCGGTTGGCGATGAAAAGTTTCTGGATCATTTTGGATTGGGATTCAGGCATCGGGATCAATCGTATCCGTATTGCTCAAGGGTCTCTTCGCCAAACCCGAAGTAATGAGCGATCTCGTGGACAAGGGTGGTCTCGATCTCCCGGATCAGATCGTCCCGATCCGGAAAATCCTCCTCCAGCGGTTTCCGGTAGAGGAAGATGACGTCGGGGGTGGTTCCGGAATCGTCCGGCGTCCGCGCGGGAAGCGGGATTCCCTGATAAAGCCCATAGAGGCTACCCGCCTCCTCTCCGTCTGCATCCTCGTCCGACTCGGGTCCGGGCCAATCCTGGATCACCACCGCCACATTTTTCATCGCGGACTGGAATTCGGACGGGATGCGATCGAGCGCCTCCTGAACCAGTCTTTCAAAGGATTTTCTATCCATGCGCTGAAATTCGGTGCCGCTTGTGCCACGGGCTTGCCCATGGGTATTTATTTCGCGCGCAGGACGCGCGCACCCTGTTTGTCGATCCTGGAAATGGTGATCGTGGAAGAGATCCCGTGCTGCTGGAAGATTTTTTGCATCGCCAGTCCGATCTTTTTGGCGTAACTGGATCGGTCCGTCACGGCGAAGACCGACGCCCCGGCCCCGCTGATGGAAGAACCCAAGGCGCCCGCCTTCAAAGCCGCGGCCTTCACGTCCTGAAATCCAGGAATGAGATGAGCCCGGGCCGGTTCGACGATGCCGTCTTGGATCGCCAGACCGAAGCGCCGGGCGTCTTTCTGAGCCACGGCCGCCACCATCGTCGCCGTAAAGGCCATGTTGGACACCACCAGATTTAAAGGAACCTTGTCCGGAAGGACGGCCCGTGAAATTTTGGTCAGCACGCTGTGATACGGCGTCACGACCACCACGATGAGGTCGGGGATGGTGCCGATCGAAAAGGCCTGGCGCTGGGCCGCATGGCTGACGATGACCCCGCCGAACAGCGAGGCCGCAACGTTATCGATGAAGTACCCTCCGCTGATGGTGTGCTCCGCCATACCGCAGGGCGGGATCAGCTCGTCGCGTTCCAATCTGTTTCCGAACAGGACGTTGACCGCCAAGGCTGCGGCCACGGCGCTGGCCGCGCTGCTGCCCAGACCCGTTCCGGGAATGTTCTTCTGAATGGTTAGTTCAACCCCCTGCTTGGCCTTGACCAGTTTGAGAACCTCCCGGGCCGCGATTCCGGCCGTATTCCTATCGGCTTCCAGAGGAATGGTTCGGTCCCCCCCTTTGATCTCGCGGATCACGACATCCCGGATCCGGTTTTTTTCGGCCGTAACGATGTCGCCCAGACCGGTGATGGCCATTCCCAAGACATCGAATCCCGGACCGATATTTCCGATGGATGCCGGAGCAAAGGCCTTTACGATTTTCATCTTTTCTGCCCGCCCTTCTTCGCCGTTAATGACCCGCCACCGTCATTCTTGATATTTTGATCGTGGGAGCCGCGATCGTGCCCCGAAGCTCCAGATCGTTTCCGATCATTTCGATATCCATAAAAATTTCCTTGAGATTCCCCGCGATCGTGATTTCCTCCACCGGATAGGTCAACTCGCCGTTTTCGATCCAAAGTCCCATCGCCCCCCGCGAATAATCTCCGGTGACGTGATTGACTCCGAA
>DATKAN010000029.1 GCA_035498035.1 Nitrospiria bacterium | reverse complement strand
ATCTGCGTTTCTTACTCGGCAGAACATTCCGTGATCCCCCGCGAGCCGAACAGGAAGGTCGCGGAGAAACCTGAATCCGACGATTCTATTTTGTTGAGGGTGTTCTACGTTATTGTCGCAAACCTAAACCGCATGATTACCCATACATCGGACCGGGGGGTACCGGGATTTTCCGAATATTCCAAAATGAGAGTAACTAATGATATAAAACACACCCCAAAAGCCGATGGAATAAGCCATTTTATAACAAAACGATGATTTGAAGTCAATCAATATTATTCACGTATTAGCGCGCGACCCTTTATCATTTGGTTTATTGGTTAAGCCACAAACACACGAATATCAGGGTAACCGGCTTTAATAACCCCTTATCGGTCGCCGATCCGAACTTTTCGGTCAATTTGCTGCCCGAGGGAAGTCTAAGGTGAATTCTGGACTCTGGACAACTCACGTTCAACGAAACTTTGGATGGCTTCCGCCTGTTTCGGCGTCCGGGCCTCAAAGCGGAGGACCAAAGCCGGCTGGGTGTTGGAGGCCCGAACCAAGCCCCACCCGTCATCGAACACGACCCTCACCCCGTCCAGGGTGATCAGGTCCCGGATGGGGATCGAACCGGGAAGCGGACACGAGCGCAAGGCCTCGAAGCGTTCCTTTAATTTCTGTACGATAAGAAATTTCCGGTCATCCGGGCAGTCCAGTCGGATTTCCGGGGTGGAGCTGGTCTTTGGCAGATCCGATAATAATTGGGACAGGGGTTTCCGGTCCTCGGCCAGAATCTCGACCAGCCGGCAACCGGCATACACCGCGTCATCATAGCCGAAGTAACGGTCCGCGAAAAAGATATGACCGCTCATCTCCCCGGCCAGCAACGCTCCGGTTTCCTTCATCTTGGACTTGATCAGGGAGTGACCGGCCTTCCACATGAGCGCCTGTCCGCCGTGACGCCGGATGTCGTCGTATAGAACCTGCGAGGCTTTCACCTCCGAGAGGATCATCGCCCCGGGCCTTCGGCGCAGTACGTCTCGGGCGAAGATCATCAACAACTGGTCGCCCCAAAGAATCTCTCCCCGTTCGTCCACCGCGCCGATTCGATCGGCATCCCCGTCATAAGCGATCCCCAGATCGGCCCGTTTGGATCGGACGGTTTCGATGATATCCTTGAGGTTTTCCGTAACCGTGGGATCCGGGTGATGGTTTGGAAAGCGGCTGTCCAACTCGCTGTACAACTCGATCACTTCGCATCCCATGTTCTTCAGGGCCCGGGGTCCCACCAGGGCCCCCATCGCATTCCCGCTGTCCACGACGATCTTGATTCCCCGCCCCTTCACCGAGCCGAACTGGCGTCTAAGATAATCAAGATACGATGGAATGATTTCCTGAGAACGAAGGGCCGGAGCCGCGCCCGCCTGCCCGGCGGGAAGGCCGGTCTCATAATCCTTCGCCTCGATCATCCGCCGGAGTTTTTGAATTTCTTCGCCGTAAAGGGTTTCTCTTCCGACGCATAACTTGAAACCGTTATACTCGGATGGGTTGTGACTGGCGGTAATCATCGCCCCGCCGTCGACCGGGAGATTAAAAAGAGCGAAATATAGCAACGGGGTGGGACAGACGCCGATATCCGTCACGCCGATCCCCGCCGCGGTAACTCCATCGATCAGGCGTTGACGCAGCAGCGGGGAACTCTCCCGCCCGTCCCGGCCGACCGCGATCTGTCGCAGATTTCTCCTTCGAAGGGTCGTTCCAAACGCCTTTCCGATCTGCTCCGCCAGGTCCGGAGTCAGATCTTGTCCGACCACGCCCCGTATATCGTACTCACGGAAGATCTTTTGCATCGATGCTTGGCCTTTCATAACGTGCGGCTTTTTGTCCCGATCGACCAATTCGGCGAAGCCTTATCGACAAAATGCGCAGAGCGGTGCTTGTCCCAGCGCGGAGGTAAACTCCGCGCTGCTTTAAATAAATAGGTCAATGAGCCGATGTATTTGTGACACCCCGCGCTTAAAAGCTATGCTTTCCGCCCGTAATCGTCCTGAAACCGAACGATATCGTCTTCTCCGAGGTAATCGCCGTTCTGAACCTCGATGATCTGGAGCGGCGTCGCGCCGGGGTTTTCCAGGCGGTGTTTTGTATTCATCGGGATGTAGGTGCTCTCATTTCGCGCCAGATCATACACCCGCTCGCCGCAGGTGACCCGCGCGGAACCGGAAACGACCACCCAGTGTTCGCTCCGGCGATGATGCAATTGAAGAGACAAACGGGCCTTTGGATTGACCACGATCCGCTTGATCTTGTATTGGTCCCCGTTTTCAAGAACGGTATAGCTGCCCCACGGCCGCCAGACGGTTCGGTGGACCAAATGCTCCTCGGCGTTGCGTTGCCGGAGGGCCTCGACGACCTTCCGGACGTCCTGCGCGCGATTCTTATGGCAGACCAGCGTCGCATCTTCCGTATCCACCACCACCATATTCTCAAGCCCGATCGTCGCCACGAGGCGTTTTTCGGCGTAAAGAATGGAATTCCGACTGTCGAGATCGATAATGTTTCCGAAGATCACATTCCCCCTGGAATCCGCCCGGCTGATCTGTTCCAGGGCGGTCCAGCTTCCCACATCGCTCCACCCCATCTCGACCGGAAGGACCGCCAGGTTTTTGCGGAGTCTTTCCAAAACTCCGTAATCAATCGAGACGGAATCCAGTTGCTCGTACACCTTCTCAATCGTTTTTTCTTCCTCGGCCGTTCCCAATGCCGCCCCGATCGAGGCCAACCCCCGGTACAATCGGGGTTGCAAGACCCGGATCGCGTCCAGAATCGCCGAGGCCTTCCAGACAAAGATGCCGCTGTTCCAGTAGAACCGGCCGTCCGAAACATAACGTTTTGCCGTGGCCCGATCGGGCTTTTCCGTAAACCGGCTGACCTGATAAGCCGCCGGTCCCCGACTCGACATGCGCCCCGTAATCGTTTGACCCCGTCGGATATAGCCATACCCGGTCTCCGGCCGAACCGCTTTGGTTCCAAAGGTCACAAGCCATCCTTCCCTGGCCAGACGGCTCGCCGACCGTACCGCCCGGGCGAAGACGGAATTTTTCAGGATCACATGGTCGGCGGGCATGACGACCATCACGGCCTCCGGATCCTTTCGCTTCAAGGCCACCGCCGCAAGACCGATCGCGGCCGCGGTGTTCCTGGCCCGAGGCTCAAGGAGAACATGATCGGAGGGCAACGAAACGACGGCGGACGCCTGCATCCGGACCGCGTCGGCCTGGCGGCGATGCGTCACGACGTGAATGTTCTCGGCCGGAGCCGCGCCCATCGCGCAACGCAACGTTCGCTGGAGCATCGTCTCGTCGCCGATCAGCTTCAGAAGCTGTTTGGGATAGAGCTCACGACTCAAGGGCCAAAACCGCGTTCCGCTTCCACCGGCCAGCACAATGGGGTAAAGGCTGTTCTTATTCATGGTCATCGTGGAAAAATACGACCGTCAATCATTTCATCCTTTCATCATCACGGTGATCGATATTAAACAAAAGGATACCAAAACCGAACCGCGCATAGCAAGCCGGAGAGACCGGGGCGGCCCGCTTCTCAAACCCGTTTTCTTGTGCTAAGATGGCCGCTCGTTGATATGGAGCGAGCCTCTACGATGATGGCAAAAAAGCCGACACTGATTTTGAACCCGGTTGCCGGTCCGGT
>DATKAN010000028.1 GCA_035498035.1 Nitrospiria bacterium | reverse complement strand
GCTGTTCTTCGACACCGTCGCGCTGTCCGCCACCGCCACCGGCGCGTCGTTCACCGCCGTCACCGTGATAGATACCGCAGCGGCCGTGGAAGGCAGTAAACCGTCACTGGCCGTAAACGTAAAGGTGTCCGGGCCGTTATAATTTAAGGCCGGGGTGTAGGTCACAAGCGCCGTACAGTTCGTCCCCAATCCGCTGGGGGTACAGCTCGTCCCGGATACGGCCGACAGGCTCCCGTGGGCCGGGGGCGTCCCGATCGCAAACGTCAACGCGGGACTGTCGATGTCCGATGCCGCGAGCGTGATCGCCAACGCGGTGTCCTCCGCCGTCGTCACGCTCTGCGCATTCGACACCGGCGCATTGTTCACCGGCGTTACCGTGATGCTGACCGTCGAGGCGGTCGAATCCAGGAAACCGTCATTGGTCTTGTACGTAAAGCTGTCGGGCCCGTTGTAATTGGCCGCCGGCGTGTAGGTCACCTGCGCCGTGCAGCTGGTCCCCAGTCCACTCGGCGTGCAGCTCGTCCCCCCGATCGCGCCCACCGACCCGTGAGTGGGGGGGGAGACAAGACTGAACGTCAATGTCGCGCTGTCCACATCCGTGGCGGATAACGTGACCGTTACAGGGGCATCCTCCGGAGTCGTCACAGTCTGACCGGTTGAGACCGGTGCATCATTGACCGCCGTGATCGTCAAATTCACGGTCGATGAATTGGAGTCCAAGAGCGTGTCATTCGCCTTGAATGTAAAGCTGTCCGTCCCGTTGTAGTTCGAATTGGGCGTGTAGGTCACCTGCGCCGTGCAGCTCGACCCCAATCCGCTGGGGGTGCAACTCGGCGTCCCGATCGTTCCCAGCGTTCCATGCGTCGGCGCCCCCACAACCGTAAAGGTCAACGACGCGCTGTCCACGTCCGCCGCGGAAAGCGTGATCACCGCCGCCGTATCCTCCGCCGTGCTCACGCTCTGGCCCGTCGTTGTCGGGGGATCGTTCACCGGCGTCACCGTCAGACTCACGGTCGAGACGTTTGAATCCAGCAAGACGTCGTTGGCCTTGTAGGTAAAGCTGTCCGGGCCGTTATAAAGGGGATTCGGCGTGTAGGTCACCTGCGCGGTGCAGCTCGTGCCCAGTCCGCTCGGCGTGCAGGTCGGGGACGAAATCGCGCCCAGGGTGCCGTGGGTGGGAGGGGCCACGAGAATAAACGCCAGCGCGGAGTTGTCCACATCCGTGGCGGACAGCGTGATCGTGACCGGACTGCCTTCCGCCGTCGTCACGCTCATTCCGTTCGATACCGGCGCGTCATTCACGGGCGTAATCGTCACACTGACCGCAGCCCCGGTCGAATTCAAAGACCCGTCGTTGGAGATAAAGGTGAAACTGTCGGGTCCGTTGTAGTTCAAGTTCGGAGTGTAGGTCACCTGCGCCGTGCAGCTGGAGCCCAGGCCGCTGGGCGTGCAGGCCGTTCCCGTAATCGTCCCCAGGCTGCCATGCGCGGGGGTTCCCGCCACCGAAAAGGTCAGGGCCGCGCTGTCGATATCCGCCCCCGCCAGCGTGATGGTGATCGGGGTATCCTCCGCGGTGGAAACGCTCTGGGCATCGGCCGTCGGGGGATCATTGACCGGGGTCACCGTGATCGAGACCGTCGCCGCGGTCGAGGTCAGCGATCCGTCGCTGACCGTAAATGAAAAGCTGTCCGGGCCGTTATACGTGACGGTCGGTGTGTATGTGACCTGGGCCGTGCAATTGGTTCCCGCGCCGCTCGGTGTGCAACTCGGTGCCCCGATCGTCCCCAAGGTCCCGTGCGTCGGGGCCCCCGCCACGGCAAAATTGGTCAGCGCGGTGCTGTCGATGTCCGTCGCCGATAGGGTGATCACTAAGGGCTGGTCTTCCGGGGTGGTGACACTCTGGGCGTTGGCCGTCGGGGGATCGTTCACCGGGGTCACCGTCACCGATACCGTCGCCGGTGTGGAGGCCAGAGTCCCGTCATTGACCGTAAACGTGAAGCTGTCCGGGCCGTTGTAATTGGCGTTCGGCGTGTAGGTCACGGCCGCGGTGCAGCTCGCCCCCCCGCCGCTCGGGGTACAGGTCGGCGCGGAGATCGTGCCGAGCGTTCCGTTCGTCGGCGCCGTCCCTGTGGCAAACGTCAGTGCCGTGCTGTCGATATCCGTCGCGGAAAGCGTGATCGTGAAGGCGGTGTCTTCGGAGGTGGTGACGCTCTGGGCGTTGGCGGTCGGGGGATCGTTCACCGGCGTCACCGTCACCGAAACCGTCGCGGCCGACGAAGTGAGGAGTCCATCACTCGCGGTAAACGTAAAGCTGTCGGGTCCGTTATAATTCGGATTCGGAGTGTAGGTCACCTGCGCCGTGCAGGTGGAGCCCGCGCCGTTCACCGTGCAATTGGCTATAGGGGGGATGGCCGACAAGGTCCCGTTCGTCGGGGCTGTGCCGAGCGCGAATGTCAGGGACGCGCTATCGATGTCCGTGGCGGTCAAGGTGATCGCGAGCGGCGCCTCCTCCGGAGTCGTCACGCTCTGGGCCTGGCTGACCGGCGGATCGTTCACCGGGGTGATCGTCAGGCTCACCGCGGCCGGGGTCGAGACGATCGTTCCGTCGTTGGCGCCGAACGTAAAGCTGTCCGAGCCGTTGTAGTCGGCCGCCGGCGTGTAGGTGGCCTGCGCGGTGCAGCTCGAGCCCGCGCCGCTCGGGGTACAGACCGGCGTCCCGATCGCCCCCAGGGATCCGTGGCTGGGTGGGGTTATAACGACAAACGTCAGGGACGGACTGTCGATATCCGTCGCGGAGAACGTGATCGGCACCGGGGTGTCCTCTGCCGTCGTCACGCTCTGTCCCGTCGCAACCGGCGGATCGTTGACCGGGACCACGGTCAAACTCACGACGGCGACGTTCGAATCCATCTGGCCGTCGTTCACCGTGAATGAAAAGCTGTCCGGGCCGTTGTAATCGGGGTTAGGCGTGTAGGTCACCTGCGCCGTGCATTCCGAACTCAACCCCTGCGGCGTGCAGATCGGCGCCGAAACCCCTGAAAGGGTCCCATTGGCGGGGTTGGTATTGATCAAATAGGTCAACGGATCCCCGTCCACGTCCTCGGATTTCAGCGTGATCACCACCGCGGTGTCCTCCGGCGTCGACACGGGTTGATCGGCCGCCGTCGGCGGGTCTTCCACGGGAGTGACGGTTATCGGCACCGATCCCTGATTTGAATCCAACAATCCGTCGTTCGCGGTGAAGGTCAGGAGGTCCGAGCCGAAGTAATTGGTATTGGGCGAGTAGGTCACCTGCGCGGTGCAGTCCGACCCCAACCCGTCCGGCGTCGGCGTGCAGACCGGAGGTGTGATATCCGACAACGTCCCGAAGTGGGGGGCGATGGCGACCGCAAAGGCCAAGGAGGTGTTATCCACGTCGGAGGCCGAGAGCGTGATCGTGATCGGGGCCTCCTCGGCCGTGGTCACCGCTTGATCATCCGCCACCGGCGGATCGTTCACCGGCGTGACGGTCAGGTTCACGGTGCCGATGTTCGAATCGAGCAAGCCGTCGTTCGCCTTGAATAAAAAGCTGTCCGGACCGTTGTAATTTAATATCGGAGTATAGGTGACCTGGGCGGTGCAGGAGGTGCCGTCGCCGACCGGGGTGCAGGTCGTTCCCGTAATCGGGGACAGGGTCCCGAACGGCGGGTTACCGGCGATGCTGAAGGTGACGGACGGGCTGTCCGGATCCGTCGCCGACAGCGTGATCGTGACCGGCGTGTCCTCCGGCGTGGTGACATCCTGGTCGGTCACCACCGGCGGCAGGTCGATAAAGATTACCAGCATCCGGTGGTTGGCCGTATCCGCCACGTAAAGGTCGTCCCCCACGGCCAGGCCGTAAGGGTTGTACATGCTGGAAGCGGACAAGCCCCCGTAATTGGCGTTATTGGAGCCGAAGCCGGGCTGGCCGAAAACCATATCCGCCGCGGTATCACAGGTCGTACAGGTTCCGAGAGGATTATCGAACTCCAGGACCCGACTGTTGGCAGTGTCCGCAATGTAAAGGTCGTCCAATCCATCCACAGCCACGCTTCTGGGCAATGACAAACTGGTGGCGCTGATGTTTGGGTAGTTCGCAACATTTGCGGTAAAGTCTCCGGCTTGCCCAAAGACCTGATCGGCGACATTGTCCGTCAACGGACTGGTGTACTCGAGGACGCGATTATTGTTTAAATCGGCCACATAAAGGTTCCCGGAGGAATCCAGGGCCACCCCGGAGGGATTGCAGAGACTGCTTGCGCTGATACCGCCGTTGTCGCAAATATTGCTCGAGAAATCGGGTTGGCCGAAGACCTGATTGGCTGCCGCGCCCGTCCCCGGCGGGCCGTTGTATTCGAGGACACGGTTATTGGTAAAATCAGAAACATATAGATTTCCGGACGGATCGAAGGCCACACCCGTTGGATTACAGAGACTGTTCGCGCTAACGGCCGTCGCGCCACTGAAGAAATTGCAGCCGACATCGGTGAAGTTTGAATGCCCGATAACTTGATCCGCCACCGTGTCCGTTGTGAAAGGACTGTTGAATACCAGAACCCGGTTGTTGGTATTGTCCGCCACATAAAGGTTACCGGCGCTGTCGACGGCAATCCCTCTTGGGTTACACAATGTGCTGGCAGAGGCCGAACTTCCTTGATTGCAGAATGCACTGTAGAAATCGGGCTGGCCGATGACAATATCGGCCGGTTGCCCATTAATCAAGGTCGAGACATCGTTCCAGGCCAGCACACGGGAGTTATCGGTATCGGCCACATAGATATGATTGGGCCTCACGCTTCGGTCGACCGCAACGCCCGAAGGGTTCAAAAACCCGGCGCCGTCGAGATAGTTGGGGCCGTAATTCGAAAAATTGGCTTGCCCCAGGACCCGGTCGGCCACCGTGTCCGTGGTCACCGGGCTATTGAACCCAAGCACCCGGTTGTTGTCCGGATCCACGATATAGATGTTTCCGGACCCATCCGCCCCCACTCCCGTCACGGTGCATAGCGTGCTCGCGCTGACACTGGACGATTGTTTGACGCAAGTCGTGGCGCTGAAGCTTCCGCCCTGTCCAAAGACCCGGTCGGCGACGTTGTCCGCCAAAGGACCGGTGTACTCCAATACCCGCCAATTGCCGTTATCCGCGACATAGAGGTTGCCCGAGCTGTCAAGGACCACGTCATAAGGTCTGCGCAACGTACTTGCAGTGGCCGCATTATCGGCATTGGTGGTGAACGATGTAAAGCTTGTTTGACCGAAAACCCGGCTGGCCGCCATGCCTGAGCTGATGGGCGCGTTGTACTCCAGCACGCGGTTATTCGAGACGTCGGCAACATAAAGATTGCCCGAGCCATCCAAGGCCACCCCAAAGGGATTGGAAAGACTGTTTGCGGCCGGGTTTACTTGGCCCCTGTTGGATTTATTCGCACTAAAATTCGCTTGACCGATCACCCGGTCGGCGGTTTGGTCCGTCAACGGACTGTCGTATTCCAGAACACGATTGTTGTACTGATCCACCACATAGAGGTTGCCCGATCCATCCGCACCCACGGCATTGGGAAAGTCGAGGCTGCCCGCGGATGGTCCTCCATTGTTCGGCAAGGCCAAGGTGAAGCTTCCGCCCTGCCCGAATACACGGCTCGCCGCCATGCCCGAGGTAAAGGGCGCGTCATACTCCAGCACACGGTGGTTGTTCGTGTCCGCCACGTAGAGATTGCCGACGTTGTCCACCCCCACCCCTCTGGGCAGGCAGAGGCTGCGGGCGGACACCCCGCCATAGTTGCAGAGAGTGGTTGAAAAGTCGGGCTGACCGATGACCACATCGGCCGCATCGCCGTTTTGGAAGGAGGTGGCGTCCGGCCAGCTCAGCACACGGTTGTTACCGTCATCCGCCACAAAAATCCGGTTGGAATTTTTGTCCACCGCGACGCGAAAGGGGAGGTACAAACCCCGGCCGTCCACGAGGTTCGGGGCGTTATGAGTGAAGTCGAGCTGGCCGAGGACGATATCGGCCACGGTATCCCCGGTGAGGGCGAAGGGATACGAAAAGATGAAGAGAACCAGCAAGAGTCCTGTGCCAATCGACAACTTCCTATATTTCATGGGATCGGGTTCCCTATGAAAGCGGTCGGTTGACCGAGCAAGAGGGCCGCCCTTGGAATGCCATCCGCCGTGTTGTAGGTCACGTAGAACTTGAAGGGTTCATCACCCGAGGCCATGTCTGCGTTCGGAACGGTAAAGCTGGCCTGGATCATTTTGGGTTCGGTAGGAGTTAGCGTCCCAATATTGATATTGAGCGAGCCGTCGTCCGGAAGAGCAAGGGGGGTGATCGATTGACCGATTGTCAGATTGTTTAAGTCTTGACCCGAGAGGTTCATCAATTCAAGTATAATGGATACGGTCGTGCTTCCGTTCGCCTGTTGTGTACCCAAAACTTGATAATGAACACCCACCTCCTCCGCAAAGGCTTGGGATAACGAAATACCAAGCCAGAACAACCCGAATACAAAAAGGCCGATTTTGGATCTTCCTTTTCGTAACACGGTCCCCTCCAAATCGATATATTTGAATGGGCTGAATGCTGTTAACTGTTGAATATATCTCACAAAAACAGCCTCGTCAATTACTCAAAAGTGGCGTATTAAAAACGCAACAACGGGTTAATCCGCGAACGAATCGCTCCTTTTGGCAGGAAGCACTAAATTGGCATTTTTTGGCAATTTTACTGGTCACTAGGCAGATCAAGGACGCGACTGTAGAACGAACAGTGGAGAGGTTTTCCTCCACATCCATTCCGCGGGCGTATTTCGACACCGAGGGAAGCCGAAAAAGACGGGTAAACCCAATAACGGGCGAGGACCCCTTTGCGGTTGGCATTGATCTTCCTCCTGAATGAGCAACGGGTGATGGTAACTCTGGCTCTTGTTAATGATCTCGAGAGGATCATCCCATCCGGAGGAAAGGTCGGTCACTTAAAAACTTTCTTTCTATCACCCCCTAACACGAATCGTTGTATTCAAAGATTAAGATTGAAACGGCGGAAAGACCCCTCCTCTCCGCCGCAACAGAATGGGCACTTAAAGAAACTTGAACAATAAAGAATAAAAACATTACGCGAAAACGGTGAACGACCTATCGCACAATTCTAAACTTTAAAGCAGATTAGCTCGGGAAAAATTCATACGGCCAACAGAGTTTTCATGGTGGATGGGTTTTGGCCTTCCCGGTCCCTGAAAAGGTATCTCCATCCGTTAATGTCCCGGAGACACTGATCCCCACAAGCTCATAGGGACCGACATGGGCCTCCATGGTCGCACAGTCAAAATTAACCTTATACTCAAGTCCGTAGAAATAAGGAGCCTCCGGCGAATTCCGGTCATCCTCTTTTACCCCGGTCCCCGGGAGCGACGTCGCCACGACATTGTCCGGGAAAGTCATTGTGACCACGACAGAAGAATCAACAATATCGTTTGTGGTATGGCCTTCGTCTCCGCTCGTTATATCACCCGGTGTCTTTTCAAAGCTGAACTCAAGCTCCGTTTGGAGGGAACAGGAAGTGGGATTTTCCTCCTCGAAATGCATGCTCGCATTCAGGACGGTCACATTCGAAGGAGGAGGGGGTGGCGGTGCCCCGGGATTTCCATAGCGCAGCACCCGATTATTTGCAAAATCAACCACCCAGACGTTATCGTCCCCATCAAATGCGGCGCTGTGCGGCAAGCAAAGCGACTTCGCGGTCAGCCCCTTCCGATTGCACCCGTTGCTGGTGAAACTCGGTTGTCCGAACACGACGTCCGCAACGGCATCGGTCGTCAAGGGGGAGAAGAAATCCAACATCCGGGAATTGGCATAATCCACCACGTACAAATTCCCCATTAGATCCACGGCCACGCCGATCGGAGAGGCTAGAGATTTATCACTGGGGGCGGTGGGCCCTTTTCCCGCATTGACGATGTTCGACATGAAATTGGGCTGTCCAAACACATGGTCTGCCAAGGTATCACACGTCGAACAACTTCCGAGAGGATTATCATACTCCAACACACGGTTGTTTCGAAAATCGGCCACGTAGACATTTCCCGAAGCGTCCACGGTAACGTCGTAGGGCTGGTTAAGTCCGCTTGGGCCCAACCCGGCGGCGGTTGTCGTAAACCCCGGCTGGCCGATGACCCGGTCGGCCACGATGTCGGTCGAGAGCGGGCTGTCATATTCCAGAATCCGGTTGTTGGCCATGTCCGCGACATAGACATTGCCCGCCCCGTCAACCGACACCGAAAAGGGATCGCACAGCGAGATGGAACTGGCCACAAAGGGTTGAGGATTGCTGCACCCCGCCGTGCTAAAAGTCGGCTGACCGATGACCCGGTCGGCTGTCGTGTCGGTTGTAAAAGGAGAAAAATAAACCATTAACCGGGAGTTTCCGCGGTCCGCAACATATAGATTTCCCCCACCGTCCACCCCGATCCCCATTGGGGCGCACAGTGAATCGGCGGTAATCCCACCATTATCGCATGAGCTCTGTGAAAAATCGGGTTGACCGAGAACCAGATCGGCTGGGGCACCGTTTGTTAAGGATGAAATATCGGCCCAACCCAATACCCGATTGTTATTGAAATCGGACACATAGATCCGGTTGGGAACGGCGCTCCGATCAATCGCCACGGCCACGGGATTGTTAAGGCCCACCTGATTAACCGAGGATTGGCCCTGATTCGAAAGACTGCTGACGAAATCAATCTGGCCTAGAACGAGGTCCGCGGGCGGGTCTTGGATGGGATCGGTTGAATTGCTGCCCTGGTTGTGGGACAAGGATGAGGATGAACCATCACCGCCGCTCCCCCCACCCATAACTCCGCAACCGGCAAGGAGTAAGAAACCGACAGTCACGGTCCAGATTCTCCGGTTTTGCTTCATTAAATACACCAAACCCTTCTTTCCTGGCCAGTTTTAGTATCTGGCATACAGGAAGGCCCCTCCCTCAGTTTTGAGCAGCTTAAAAATAATATTATTAATTATAAAAATCAACTACACGAAAGTGGGTTTTTACTATAAAATCATCTCTTTAATTAAAAATCTTAATCCAGGGGGGAAACTGAAGAGCTCGGGCCTTCCGGCCGGGGATTGCCCTCGCCATTACTATGCGGTGGAGCCTCCACAGCTGCTGCCCGCGCCGGCCGTGCACCCGAAACAGTGCGAAGAGAAGTAAATCCGGCGTTCCATAAGCCTATCGAAATCAAAATTAAAGACCGTCATCGCCTCGGCACCCAGGACCGGCATCTCGGCCATCTGGTTAAAATCGCAATCATAAAGTTTTCCGTCATATCCAACGCTGAGCAGGGACCGGCACATGATCCCCTCCGCCGCGGCCGGGTTAAATGCGTTCACAAGCTTCGTCATATATTCATCATAGACACCCAGATGCTCCAGTTGATTTTTAAAACGATGAATCGGCATGTTCGTGATGGTATAAAGCCGGTTAAAAACGATTCCGAACTCCTGATAAAGTCGGCGTTTGAACTCCGCTTCCAGTCCGGCCTGTGACGCGGGGAGAAAAGCGCCCACGGGGTTGTAGACCAGGTTTAATACCAGGGAGGCGCCGTCTTTTCCATAGCCCTGCGCGTTGAGCCGTCTGAGGCTTTCGATGCTTTTTCGAAACACCCCCTTTCCCCTCTGTTTGTCCGTGAAATATTCCTGGTAGTAGGGCAAGGAAGAGATCACCTCCACCTGATTTTCAGCAAAAAAAACGGGTAAATATTCCTTGGACTCCCTTGTTTTCGGATGACCGTCGAAGGTTACCGTGAGGTTGTGACGAACCAGGACGTGCTTGCCGATCTTTCGCGCTTCCGTCACAAAGTAGTCGAAATGGGAATTGAGCTCCGGAGCTCCCCCGGTTATATCGAGGTTCCGGATGGCGTCATGGTCCCTCAGGATTCTCAGGCACTGATCGACCGTCTTGCGGTCCATTTCCTCGGTGCGATAGGGGGAGGCATCGACATGGCAGTGCTGGCAGGCCTGATTGCAGAGTTTCCCGACATTGACCTGGAGCGTATCGATGGAAAGGGGGGGCAGCTTCAATCCGTGGCGGCCGAGCACGGACAAAAATGGATAGCGAATATCGTCCGGCATCCCGGTTATCCCCCCTGCCGCTCAAGGCCGTTGTGCATTTGAACGGCATGAACCAAGGTCATGCCCGCTTCCATCGAGGCCGCGACATGAACCGCCTCGGTCATCTCCTCCGGATTCGAGCCGTTCTCCAAGCACTGGGTGGTATAGGCGTCGATGCAGTAGGGACACTGCTTGACATGCGCGACGGCCAGGGCGATCAGGGCTTTCTCCCGTTTGGTCAAGGCCCCCTCCTTCCCGGTGGCCTCATTATAATAATCGAAGAACTTTTTCATCAGGTCGCCCGCAAACTTTCCGACTTCCCCGAAGCGACCCAGATCTTTGGACTCGTAATAATTCATCGCTCACGCTCCTTTTATATGACCCAAATGTTTCATTCATTATAATAAGGATGTCGCTTGAATGAAAGGCTTATTTCGACAATTTCAGATTGGGATTGGGCAGGACAGGAACTTAATCCTTACGGCCATTACCGCAATGGGGAAAAAACAAAATTCGTCGCGCCGTCATCGGGAGGTCAATCAAATGATTTCCGGACCGACGAACGGCGGGAAATGGTGGAGTCGATCCGAAGCGAAGTCAAAAAAAAACCGCCCCATTTCGGATGGGGCGGCTATGATCCATGTCGCTTGCAAGGCCCTTATTCAATTTTGGGCCAGCAGCTTGAACGCGTGCATCCAATCGTTGCGGAGAAAGCCCGGGATGCACCAGAGGATGCACAGGGGCTCGATCGCGCGCGCCGCCTCGGCCGGCCCCATGTCCGCCGTTTCCCAGCCGAACTGATCGAGGACTCCGGTCACGATCTTTTTCGCCGCTTCGTCGTTCCCGCAAATGAACATCGTCGGCTTGCCCCCCTTCAAATGCGGATCGACCATGAGTGCGTTCCCGACCGAATTGAAGGCCTTGACGAAGCGCACATTCTCAAACTCGCGCTGCAGCCGTTCCATGAGGGACTCGTCGAGACGGGTGAAGAAATTCAAGACTCCGTTGGTCGGCGGAGCGTCGGCAATGGGATTGGTCGCGTCGATGAGGGGCTTTCCCGCGAGATTCGCGGCGCCCGCGGCGCGGAGAGCCTCCGCCGCGGCAGTGCCCTTGACGGCCAGAACCGCCAGGTCGCCGAATCGGGCCGCCTCCGAAAAACCGGCCACCTTCGCCTTGGGATTTTTTTTCGCCCAATCCGAAAGTTTGGAAGTGGTTCGCGTGCCCAGCATGACTTCATGACCATGCTTTAGAAAACCGGCGGCCAGCGACTTGGCCACTTCGCCCGATCCGAGAATTCCGACTTTCATATAGGACCTCCTCTTCAATCGGTTCATATCCCGCCCGACTTCTCAGATTATAGGAACCCAGCGGAGAAATCAACCGTACCCCGGGTCATAAGCAGGGGGGGAGGCTCCGGGCCGTTCGTCATTCCGCGCGATAGGCATCAAACGCGCGGTCGTGTCCGTCCATTTCCAAGGTGACCGGACTCCCTTTATCGACGCCGATCAGTTTCGTAACCACGGCAACCCTCACCTCAAAACTCTGGGTCTGGCCTTTTCCGGTCTCGAGCGTGATGCGCCGGTCGACCCAGTCGAAGTGTTGAATCGTCCCGGTGACTTCATCGCCGATATAAGCCCCGGTTCCATGCGGCGGGGCGACGGCCAGGATCGTATTGGCCCGCGCGTCCAGAATCAGGTCCACCTGATCGCCCGGTTTGATCGAGGGCCTTCCATCTCTCTTTATTTCATTCATCCCGTAGGTCCGGATTGTTTTCTGGTTTGTTTGGAGAAATACCATATCGCTTGCGATCCTTGTTACGGTTGCGGTGACGCTTCGATGGGATGCGCGATCGTTCGGATGCAGGTAGGGCTCCCCCACCCTTTGATGGGCGGCGTACGCCGTCGAGTAAGAGGATGCAAGAATCAAAAGCGTCAAAAATAATTTGCGTCGACACATGGCACGCCTCCTTGTGTGCTATAGGGTGCGCTGTTTTGTTTTTTCGCATTCTTTACCTAAAGCGGTCCATTGGAGGAGGACGAAGGGCACACGGGGGCCATGACGATTGGTTTGAAAAGAAGGAGGGAAAACCCGGTCCCATCGAGAGCCTCCTTGTTCGAGGACTCTGAGATACAAAGCCATTGACTGGGGGGCAGAAAAAAACTACAAGAAGATTCCGAGGGAAGCGCTTGGGGAAGTGGAGGAGGAGTATTTACCGTTCAACAGGAAGAATCGTCTCAGCCTGGTAATGAGGTTACAATACTATAGCAAGGATCCGCGAATGTCAAGATCGGGTCGGATCGGTCACCCAAAAGTCATGACCCTTTGAACGTCGGCCGTGGTGATGGGGGCGTGGCAACCACTTCCCGAGCCCCCATCACCGATATCTGAAGTCACACCTGAGAGAATAAAACGTCTTGATGCACCCGCGAGGCTATCCTTCCCCGTTTGAAAAATTAATCGGATCCTTTGTGATGGTGGAACCGGCCCACACCATCGCCATCACAAGACCGGCCACCGCCCATAGGCCGTACTCCACGAACCCGCCCGCCCCGTGTTGACCTCTTTGGATTTCACGGACGACGGCGACTTGTTGCACATAATCTTCCGGCGTACGTTTCCACGAAAGATCCGACTGCAATTGGCCGAAGATTCGGCCCACACGGGCCGTTTCGGAGGCCTCCATCATTTCAGCCGACCGGTTGGCCGAATGGATCGCTTCGCTGTACATTACGGGGATCGCCCCACGAAGTTCGATTTGTTGGGCCGTCAGGGAGCCGAGATCTGACTCCAGGCGGTACAAGATCCGTCCCTGGATTTTATGTAAACGGTCTGTTTCATGCTGGAACGCCGCAAGAAAGGCTTCGCCTCCTTCCGGCGCGTTCCGAAAAGCGGCGACGGCGGCCATTCCAAGCTTTTCCTGCCAGCGGGCCGGTTGCTCCTCGTTAAATCGCTGGAGCTCCGCACGCGCTTGAATTATGGACCCCTTAAGCCCCTCCTGTTTCATCCATATTGTCTGTGCGGTGTTTGCGATGGACTGTCCAAGCAACTCCTGCTGCCGGGCCTGCCGCCCGTTTTCAAATGCCGTATACTGTTGGAGTGTTTTGTCCCATTGTTCCTGAAGCCGTGCGTGCCGCTCCTGATCGAAACGGGCCAACGCCACGATCCGGAACCCGGCCTCTTCCTGGACGGTGCCGCCGGGAACGGAGACTCCCGCCGGCCGGATGGACCGAATGAACGAACGGAAGGACGGAATGGCCGCGATCAACACCAACAGGCAAAAAACTCCGATCATTGCGCCTGTCGAATAGATCGGCTTTTGTATGGTTTCCTCGAGTCTCATTTCATGCCCTCCTTGCCTTACTAATGGTTTGGTGCGTGGGCTCATTGATGGACGATCAGACGCCGATCAAGAACCCGATAAACAACGCCGCCATCGTCGCGGCCAGAACGAATTGAGTCGTGGCGTGTTTCATCTGGATCACCTCCTCTTGCTTGGTTTATTTTGTGACACCCGGAGATATTGCAGATCGTGTGCCAGAGAGGACTTCGAAGATCGGTCCCGCAATCGCGCGACGATTACTACTTGTAGAATCGACGGTTACAATAAGAAAAATTCCAAGGAGGGTTGGGAATAGAAATAAGGTGAAGAATTTTTACGGCGAGAAAATTATCCGAACAGATAATGGCGATGTTCGATTAGATACGGATTGATTGATGAAAGATAAGACAGTATATGATTTCGCCAATGAGGAGGGATTACCACTTTCCGATGCGTCAAGCGGGCGACATTGTTCATGCCGCCCGACCGATTCTCCCCGGGCCGCGTTTCTCATCCCCCCATCGACTCATCCATATGCTCCAACAGACGCGCGGCCTTCCTCAAAGCCTTCAGGGCTTCCTCCAAGGGTACCGTCTTAAAAATGGAAAGTTGGCCGACGTTCCGCAGTGGTACGAGAATATCATTTCTCTGGTCTTCAGCGTTGATCCACATCGCTTCAAAATTAAGAGCAGGCACGCGTAATAGCCTTAAATGAGAACCCTTCCCGGCCTTTTCAACAGCAGCCAGCGCTATTTTCCGAGCTCTCAGATATACATCCATGTATATCTTCGATATAGCCATTTGTCGAACGCGCGGTTCTTCCTTTTCGGCCGCAACCCCTTCTCCTGATACGAAGCCGTGGCTCCCTATTTCATTCTCATCCCCTTCCCTTGATATAGTGCGGGGTCTTTCGCCTAGGCCTACAGTTTTTCTATATTCAACAACATCAAAGAAGGCAACCGGCGTCGCGTTTTTAAATCCAAAGACACGAAGGGATACCGGTATGGGCACCGATCGCTTATCAAGTAAGGAGTCCAACCCAAGAAAATAAACCTGATCCGCGACATCAAAGGAGATCTGTTCGGGGGATATTTCCCTTAGCTCCAAAAGGGGAATTACCTCCCGAATCCGGCGAACAATTGATTTTCCCACATTCGGCTCTACCACCTTTACATTTTTCAAATTTGATCGCAATTTTAATTCTTTTCGGTTCGGCTCTTTCGTCACCATCTTATTCTCCCTTCGTAAAAAAGATATCGGTCCACCTGCCATCGATAACGCCCCAACCTTTATCATGTTTATTATAGTCGCCGTAATTTTCCGAGACTGGCATGGTACTGTGAATAACATAGTATGGATCCGCGGCCACGAAATACGGCGACTGGGGGTCATGCGTCACCGTTTCGTAGCCGTAGATAACTACAAAGTGCCCTCCCCCTCCTTCGAGTCCGATTCTCGCAGCGACGGGGCGTCGTTTATCGATTTCGCGACAAACTTCCTCGAATAGTTCCTGAGGGAATTTTCCATCAGAGGATTTTTTAATATGGGATTTTCCAGCATAGTTTTGGGTGCATGTTAGGGCATTTTCTAAATTTTCCGGGTGGTCACACTTATCCGGATTTTTGCAGCAGTCTTTAACTTTATACTTTTTGAACAGATTTTTATATTCGAATAGCGCGTTGGCAACCCCGCACTGAGTCCACGGGCTTGATCGGGAATAATACTTCGACACCCCGACCGCCACGGCCGCCCAGCACCAGTAATTTCCACACTGGTCATCGATGGTAAATTTTAGCCGTTTCCCCATAGGCTCTCCACTTAGTGATAAATGGATTGACCCTTCCCTGATTCTTTGAAAATTCAGATTCAGGGAAGGGTCTCCCCACTTCACAACTTCTCCGCATCGGATGGCTAAATGCTAATTTAAGGGCAGAGACAAGCGTATCTTCCGTTTACGAAACCTGGATGGCAACCGGTCGGACAACCGCCGCCATTTCCAGGTCCTTTGGGCGTATTTTTCGAAGTTGACTTGGGAATACCAAAAAGAACCGGAACCAACTTAAGTTGCGTTGGATCGCCACGGCGTATAAATTGGAACGGCTTGCCCTTCCCGTCCCGAATATCGACCTTTCCATTGCGACTGATTTCAACTTGGAATCTGTATGCCTTCTCCATGATAATTTCCTCCTTTTTCGTTTAATGCGTATGGAACCCTTCCCGACGACGTCTTGCGCGACGGGATTATGTTTTTGCCATCCATATCCTTCCTCCTCCTTTCCTCCTCCGATTTTCCTCAAAAACTCAGCGTCAGTTTTGCAAATAAAAATCTGGCCGGCTGATATTGAGGGAGCTGCTGCATCACTGAAAACGTTTGTTCTACATCAAAAAACTGGAAATTCCGATCAAAAAGATTATCTACCCCAATTGTGAATATGCCATCACGCTTCGGAAGACGATAGCCCAACGAAGTATCCCAGATCCAAAAACGAGATGCGCCCGACTCATACGTGGTGGCGAATCCCGTCGGATCGGTATTAAAAACGCCCTTTTGATCGATAAAGGTTGCCGTCACCTTCAGGAAAGCTCCCGAAGAATGATAAAGATTCAGCCCTAAAGGGACCCGTTGTGTCGTAAGTTTTGTGAAAAAATCGCTCGTGAAATTTCCATCGGTCCTGTCCACAAAATACTCTGCGCTAGCCGCCACCCAGGATAATGGGGTCCAGTTAAGATAAGCCCGGCCTCTTTTGATGGTTTCATCTTGATTTTGGAAATCAATGGCTCCACTGGAGAAATAGACAGGCACGGGGACCGTCAAATTCCTTCTCGTTAATTCTATTCCTCCGAGAATATCCGAAGGAAATTTTTGGTCAACCCCAATTCCATATTGTTTTGAATCAACGGCGTCTTCGTTAAAATCCTGATGGAATTGTTGAAACCCGGCCACCTGGGTCGGCTCGATCGTCTGATTCGAGACCAGGTCCCGCCGAATCGTGCGTAACCAGGCCAGGCGGAAGGTGGTCGAACGTATCGGATTCCACATCAGTCCGGCCTTCGGGTTAAATTGTTTCCGGTCCAGGGTATCATGTGTTATACGGTCATAACTCCCCCCAAGCGTGAGAGTCACGTGGCCCGGAATATTAAATTGCGGATAGAGATAATAGTTGTAATGGCGAAGCGTCGTCTCGGTTGGAGGAAATTCCTGGATAAAATAGGGATTAAAATATAGGAGATCGGTTTCGAGCCTTTGAGGCCCGGCGAAATACCCCGCACCTGAAGTCACGTTCAGTTGCACGGTGTGGAAGAGATATTGACCCTCAACGGTCCGGGCCCGTGATATTGAATCCGAATTATAACCCGTATCGGGAGGGAAAGCTATCGGCGTAAGATCACTGGCGTTATTTTGGAGTTTTTGATAGAAGCCGGAAAGGATAATGTCGGAAGTGGGCGCGGGTGCATAATGAACCCCCAATCGATAGGAATCTATCCTATTATCCAGATCAAGCGTTTTAGAAAAGAAATCCGGGAAAAACTTTTGTCCAAGATCGCCTTGGCCGGTATCATTAACCTGAACCTCACCTTGAATACTGAGCTTCGTGGTCATGGCAATCTGCGTAAAGGCATCGTAAATATTTTGATCCAGATCGGCGTTATCCCGAAAACCCTGGGTTCGATAACGAAACTGGCCGAGGCTAAGGGAATACCGGTCATAAAGCGCGGTGCCTACAAGCTCCTCTCCCCAGGTTTCGTTGTTGCCGACGAGTCCCGACCCAAGTAGTGATATCCGGTTTTGGTTGAAGAGTTGCGAATACTCGTTAAATGAAGGAGCTGCTGGACCGGCGCCGGGGGCAACGGCCGAGCTATCACTGAGACTCGGCTGAACCGGGTTGTTGTTGAGCGGCTGCAGGAGCTGACTCTGAAGGAGGTCGCTTTGCCGGGCGATCTCGGAGTCGGGCAGTGCGGCGTAAGAATCGGAAAGAAACCGGTGGCCGGAGTAATTCACCGGATCGGTATTCACCGATTTAAAGGCCTCCGCAAGGGCCGCTTGCTGAAATCCGAGGTCGTCATAGATCCGCCCGAGGTTCACGCTCCGAGCGGCCTGGTCGGTGTCCAGGAGAAGCTGAGACCGGAATACCGCACGGTTATCGTTGAGCTCGATCGATTTCTCCAGATCATGAAGTGCCTCGACCGGGCGGTTGACCGTCTGCTTTCGTATCGCGTCATAAAGATAGGACGTCGGGTCCTTCGGATCGAGTTTCTTCGCCTGCTCAAACTGAATCTCGGCCTGCGGATCGCGTTTTTCTTCATAATAGGCCTTGCCCAGGTAGCTTCGGATCAGCGCGTTGTTGGGATCGAGCGATGCGGCGACCTCGATTTCCTTTCGGCCGTCTTCAAGGTTTCCCTCGCGGATCAAGGCCAGCCCTAACCCCAGTCGCGGCATCGGGTCGGCCGAATTCAGCGCGATGGCCTTCCCAAAAGCCTCCTGGGCCTTGGCAATCTTGATCTCGGTGAGATAGGCGAATCCCAGAACGGTTTGTATCCGGACCTCTTTTGGATTTAGCGCGGCCGCTTTGTTTGCGGCCTCGAGCGCGTTGTCGAGGTAGCCATGGGCCATCCAAAGCTCGGCCAACCGGGCCCAGGCCAACGCCGCTTCGGGATCGAGTTCCACGGCCTGTTGGACCGCCGCCAGGGCTTCGTCGAGTTTGAAGTTGGCCTGATCGGCATACGAGAGCGCGATCTTGACGCCGACCGAGTCCGGCTCCGCCAGTGCGGCTTCCATCGCCCGCTTCAGCGCGGCTTCCTTATCGTTCTGGACCACCGCGATCACGGATTGAAGGGCGAGCGCAAGGCCGTTTCCCGGGGCGACCCTGAGCGATTGCTCGATATCCGATTTGGCCTGATCCACCCGGCCGACCGACAGGAGCAACGATGCCCGAAAGGCATAGAACCGGGAATCGTCGATCGTTTCCGGCGCGCCTTGGATCGCGGCAAACGCCTTCACGAACTCGCCTTCGTTGTAAGCGGTGATCGATCGTTGGACCATCGAACGCCAATCGGTCTCCGGCAGTCCTTCGGCCGCCTGGAGGCGAAGATCGCGAAGGCTCAAGATGGGCGGATAGTACAGCGCCCATTGAATGGCGTCCCTCGGACGGACCGGGATTCGAACCACCGGAGGTTGTCCGGCGATCGTGACCGCCTCTTCCCCGGCCTTGACCGTCGCGCTTCCGGCATCGTTTTTCAGGTTCATCTGCCCTTCGATCACCGTGATGGTGGTCGACTTGTCGTCCGGATTGACCTTTATATTGAACTCCGTCCCGCCGCTGGCCGCGTTGACATACGGCGTCTCGATCGTCAGGGGCCGGGGATAGCGGCTCATGAAAAACGCGCTTCCGGTCAGGAGCTGAAGCAGGCTGGGGCTTTCGGGTTTGAGGGACGAGAACTTGACCATCGTGTTCTCGTCCAAACGGATGGTGGTTTCGTTTTTAAGGATGAAGGCCGCCCGGCTTTTTTCCAGGGTCCGGACGCGGTCCTCCGGGCAGTAGGTATCGTCGAGCTTGACTGCCTGCCAGTTTGTCTCGCCCGCGGGTAGCGACTCCACGCGGCCTTCGATCGAAACGATCTTGGCTACCCACTCACTGCATTTGGCCCGTGGCTGCGTCTGCGCAAGCGCGACGGTTCCCGGGAGAAGAAAGAGGAATCCGAGCGCAAGGCTCGAGCTGATCCAACGCATGGTCAATTCCTTGAGCCGGTTCATGGCTCCGTTTCCCCCGACCTGAAACAAGTCGGGAGCCTAGACGCCTCAAAGGATTTAGAAATTCTACACGATTAGATTAAAAATTGAAACCCCACCTGATAGACTTCCCGTCCCTCTCTTTTCATCCACCGCACCAAACCCAGAACCGGCACGGCGATCTCATGTTCGGTCAGCGGTATCCAGGCTTGAACCACCGTTCCCTTGTCGGGAGGCGGCGTCCCGGTTCGGATTCGCGCCCCCCCGTTACCCATATCCAGGATTTCCCCGCGGCCGGACAGGCCGCCCATCGGCCTGAAATCTACCGGCCGGACATAAAGAGCCCGTTTCGCTTCCCTTTTTTCTTTGGTCGGACGACTCATGATGCCTCCATCGGTATCGTCATGTTGTGTTCTTTAGCCCCCGCTCCAGAGCTTCCCTCAGTCGATCCGGATCCACCGGTTTGAGGAGACAAGCCTCGGCCCCGACGGCCAGCACGTCCAAAATCTTCTCTTTGACGGAGGTGATCATGATGACCGGCGTGTTCGGCCGGTTCTGCTTGATTTTTCTGAGCGCCTCGATGCCGTCCAATTCCGGCATTTTGATGTCCATGATCACCGCGGAAAAATCCCCCCGTCCCACCTCCTCCACGGCCTCCTGTCCGTTCGAGACCGTGTGGACCTGATACCCCAACGACTCCAGACGGTCCTTGAGGACCAGGAGGGTGTCCGGATCATCGTCCGCAAGAAGGATCCGCTTCATCGCAGATGGCATGGGCTACTCTTCCCCCCTTTTTAACGCCGGAACAAGGATGCAGAACTCGCTGCCCTTCCCGAACTCGCTCGTCACCGAAATCGTCCCACCATGAAGATTCACCAGGGTCTTTACAATGGAGAGCCCCAAACCCAGGCCATTTGAAGGAGTCCCGGACCGGCGGCCGGCCTGATAGAAGGGCTCGAACAATTTGGCCAGGTCCGAAGACGGAATTCCTTCCCCGGTATCCGTGACCGTGATCATCACCCGCTCCGGATCTCTCCGCCCAATCGTCACCGTGATCTTGCCACCCGCGGGCGTGAACTTGATCGCGTTGTCCACCAGATTCGTGATCACCTGGATGAATTTATCCCGGTCGGCCGATACCTGCAGGGTCGGATCCGGACAGACCACTCCCAGGGTCAGGTCCTTCGCGGCGGCCAGCGGGCGGAGCTGCTCGATGACCTCTTCGACCAGATCGAATAAACAAAGCGGTGCCCGATCGAGATGATGGGTTCCCGACTCGATCCTGGACAGGTCCAGAAGGTTCGAAATCATTCGGGTCAGGCGGTCGGCATTGGCCCGCACCCGGTCCAGGTATTCCCGCTGTTTCGCATGGAGTTCGCCGGTCAACCCGTCCATCATGTTGTCCACGAAGCCCTTGATCGAGGTGAGCGGGGTCTTAAGCTCGTGCGACACATGGGAAAGGAACATGGACTTGAGCCGGTCCATTTCTTTCAACTGTTCATGGGCCGCCTCCAGTTTTCTGGCCTCGCGGTATTTCCACAACACCGCGAGAACAAACGCCGGGGGCGCCTGAAACGCGACGGGGATCACGACAGGATACCAAACGCCGGCCAGTTTAAACTGATAGTAGACGAACCCGAAGGTGACCAGAACCAGCCCCACGATGGCGAACACGGCGGGCAAGGGACGAAGCCGAAAGCCGAGGATCCCCGCCGCAAGGCCGAACGCTGAAAGCGCCATTATTTGCGTTGGGAATCCGATCGGCCGGATCGGCCGGTCCTCAAGGAGGTTGGCCGTCGCCGTCGCACAAATCTCGACCCCGCTGAGGTCCCGGCCGTTGGGTTGTGAAAAAACCGTCGGATAGGCATCCATTTGCGAATAGGGTGAGAATTCGGACGACCCGATCAAGACGATCTTGTCCTTGAAATCCACCGGCCTGCCGTCGGCCAAAACGGGATTCGGTAGTTGAAGCGCCCGGTCGTAAGGCACCGTCGTGATCGTGTGGGTGGGTCCGTAAAAATTCAGGTAGCGGCTGTTGCCGGTTCTGTACATGTTCAGGAGCCCTTTGAGGAGGTCCGTTCTTACGGCGTCCGGATGCGGCCCGCTTGGATCTTCCAGATCTTTCATCATGATCCCGGAGATCAAGGTCTCGTTCCCAAGGATTTCCTTCAGGGTCCGGATCAGTTTATGGGTTACATGGTCGTCCGCGTTTTCTTCCCGCCCGAGGTTCATGAGCCTCCGGGCTTCGGCAACGGATGACCCGTTTCTCTCATCGAGCGCGGCTCTCGCCATCCTTGGATCCAGGAGGGCCTTCTTCATCAGATCGATCAGATCCCCGTAGGCCGGCATGGCAAACATCTGGAATATCGTGACCGGCATCGTCGCGAAATCCCCGGAATCGTCCTTGAACGTCCAGAACTGGCTGACCGTCAGCGGAACCTTGGGCAGGGGAAAGGCCGCGACCGAGGCCGCCTTTTGGGCCAGATCCGACGCCGGGGGCATCATCCGTTCCACCATTATTTCCCCGGCGGTACCCCCCGACGGGCCTTGGAGGGGAACGGCCTCTTTCTTGAAGTACCCCAGCAGCACCACATTGCGCGCCTTTTCGATCGCCTTGCCAAAGACCCGATCTTCTTCGGAGGAATGGCCCTCATCAAAATAGAGGTCAAAGGCGATGACGCTCGCGCCGGCCTCCGCCAATTTTTCGATCAGGCGCGCGTGATAGGTGCGGGGCCATTTTCGGGGGTCACGCGGCAGGTTCAGATGACCGGCGGACTCCTTATCGATCGCGATGACAACCACCCCCGGAGGGGCTTGCCTTGGGCCCCTCAAATTGAAAAGAATGTCGAGACCGATTTGCTCTTCGAGGTCGTTTCCGACCGGAAGAAGGCTGATCGCAAGACCCAAAGCGGCGGTCAGCAGACCGACGATCACCGCCCGGGTGACCGGCCGCCCGATCAGCCTTCCCGCGGCCTCAGGAATCCAGCGGGAGCGTGAATGAAAACTCGCTGCCATTTCCGACCTCGCTGGCGACCCCGATTTGGCCCCCATGCATTTCAATAATATGCTTCGCGATGTACAGACCCAGACCGGTCCCGTTGCCAATTGAAAACGATTCGGGCCCGACCCGATAAAATCGCTCAAAGATCCTCGACTGTTTCTCCCGCGGAATTCCGATCCCCGTATCCCGGATCGAGGTCAGGATGAACTTCTCATTCCGCCGGAGGGCGATCGTGATCCGGCCTCCCGGAGGGGTATACTTGATCGCGTTGACGAGGAGATGGGCGACGACCTGCTCCAGTTGGTCACGGTCCCCTCGAACCCGGCTTTCCCCCTCGAACGGGCTCACGGCGACCTCGAGGCGCTTCTCCTCGGCGACCGACCGGAGGTTCTTGACCGCCTCCTCAATCAGATCCCGGAGGGGCAGGGGCGTCAATCGGAGGGTCATCTTCCCCGATTCGATCCGTGAGACATCCAGGAGGTCGCCGATCAGTGCGGCCAGGTGTTCCGCATTCCTGGACATCCGGCTCAGATATTCCAGTTGTTTCTCAGTCAATGCCCCGGCGATGCCGTCCTTCAAGTTATCGATGTAACCTTTGATGGAGGTGAGGGGTGTTCGCAGCTCATGGGAAACCTGGGAGACAAAATCCGATTTCAAGCGATCCACCTCTTTGAAGCTCGTGATGTCATGGAGGACGGCCACCTTGCCCAGGAGATCGCCCCGCTCGTTCTTCAGCGGCACGGCGGCGGCCTTGAGCACCCTGGGAGAGACGAGTGCGGGGTCATTGACTTCGATCTCTTTCGTCACAGACTCGGCCGAGTTCGCGAGGACCTCGGACAGTTCCGGAAGGTGAGGGGACCCGGGCCGATCCGTCGTTGGGGCATGGCCCTGACTTCCCAGCAGCATCCGGGCGGCCGGGTTGATCAAAAGGATTTTTCCATCCCGATCGGTCACGATCACCCCGTCGGCGATTTCGTGAATGATCCGGTCCGTCTTCTCCTTTTCACGGTTGACCTGATGAAGGACGTCTTCGAGTTCGAGGGTCCGCTCCTGGATTCGCTCCTCCAGGGTCAGGTTGAGGGCGGCGAGTTTCTGATAGGCCTCCCGGATGACCGATTCCGCCCGTTTCCGGTCGGTAATGTCGGCGGCGACACCGACCACGCGGTAGACTTTACCGAGTTCGTTTCGAACGGGAAACGCGCGATCCCGGATCCAACGGACCGATCCGTCAGAACGCATGATCCGATATTCCTCGTCATACTCCCCCCGGGTCTGCTTCTCAAGAGCGGCCACCCTTACGCGCTCCCGATCCTCCGAATGAATGGCATCCATCCAGGAAGTCGGCTGCTCATATAGACTCTCACGCGTGCGTCCCCAGATGGTCTCGTATGCGGGACTGATGTAAACCATCCGGTTTTTATCGACCGAGGTCATCCAAAAGACCTCCGCAATATTCTCCGTCACCTGGCGGAACCGCTCCTCCTTCTCCCGCAAGGCCTCTTCCGCTTTCAGCCGGTCCCTTTCGTCCCGTAACGTCACGACGGCGCCGACGTTCACGCCGCGTTCGCGAATCGGATTGCAGACCGAGTCGACGGGAAAGGTCGTGCCGTCCCGATGCAGAAGCGTCTTATCGTCGCAACGGCATGCCTTCTCGCCTCGAATCGCATGGATCAAATCCCGGTTGCAATCGGGATAGGTTCCGTCGGAATTCTTCAAGATCCGATCGACGGGCCCCCCGACCAGTTCCTCGACGGGACGGCCCGTCATTTTCGCCACGGCGGGATTGGCGAAGGTGATCTTCCCTTCGAGGTCCAACCCGAGAATTCCCTCCCCCGCGGAATTGAGCACAAGGTCGGCACGGGCCCGGGCCAGTTCGCTCACCCGCCAAACCACCAGAAGCGCCACGCTCTCACACAGAATAAACGCGGCGTGAATGATCGCCCATTTCCATGGGTGAACCATCGCATCCGGATGGTTGTACACGGCGGCTGGGATGAACTGGCCCGTGAGCCCGTGCTCGATCAGCACGAAGCAAATGGCCATAAGGTACGGGATCCAATCTTCGTAAATGGCGATGAGGGTCAGCATAATGAAGAAATGGAAATGGGCCTCGATGTATCCGCCCGAGAATTGCACCAGGATCGCGGAGGAGGTCACGAGGCCGACGCTGGCGATCGCCGAACGGGTGCAGCGCCCGATCGTGGTCCGGGTTGCGGCAAACGCCAGGGCGGCGATCACCGATCCCTCGCCCAGGCTTTGAACCGCCCCGTATCCTTTGTAGATTCCAAAACCGGCGAGTCCGAACGCGTGGAGCCATAGAAGGACGAGGATCCCGCGGTGTCGGCCGTTCCATGCCGTCTCGGAAAGGGCCCGGCCTTCCGGGATCATCTTCGGGATGATCTTCGGGAACGGGCGGACCGCCGACAGGACCCGCCGGACGGGGGTATCATTGGATGGGGACCGGTTCATCATGATTCGCGTGGCTCACCTGACATTTAACTTTTTAATCAACCGCGCCAGATAGGTTCGCTGAAGCCCCAAGAGCTCGGCCGTCCGGGCCTGATTCCCCCCGCTTCTCTGCAGGGCGTTCCGGATGACCTGTTTTTGATAAGACCGAACCGCGTCATGGTAAGGCTTCCCAAAATGTTCTTCCTCGGAGGGGCCGGTTGCGGGAAGGAGGGAAAGGTTTTCCGGTAAAATCTCATTCCCTTCCGCCAAAACGACCGCCCGCTCGATCAGGTTCCCCAACTCCCTCACATTTCCCGGCCAGTGATAATGCCTAAGGCGATCCATCGCCTCGGGGGAAATTTTCATCACCGGCTTCTTCACAATTTGGCAGGATCGTGTAAGAAAAAACCCGGTCAAGAGGGGAATGTCCTCGGCCCTCTCACGCAGGGGCGGAAGGGAAATGGGGACCACATTCAGACGGAAGAAGAGGTCTTCCCGAAACCCTCCTTCTTGAACCTTCCGATGAAGATCCTGGTTGGTTGCCGCGATAATCCGGATATCGACATGAATCGGCTTGTTCCCCCCCACCCGTTCAAACTCGCGTTCCTGGAGCACCCGGAGAAGTTTGGCCTGAAGATCCGGCTTGAAGTCGCCGATCTCATCCAGAAAAACGGTTCCCCCGTTGGCGATTTCCAATTTTCCCCGCTTCATCTGATGAGCCCCGGTAAAGGACCCCTTTTCATGGCCGAACAGCTCACTCTCGACCAGTTCGTCCCTCAAGGCCACGCAATTGACCACGGTGAAAGGGTTGTCGGCTCTCGGGCTCCAACGGTGGATGGACCGGGCAAACATTTCCTTGCCCGTTCCGCTTTCGCCCAGAAGCAGGACGGTGGAGGCGGTGGCGGCCACCTTTCTGGCCGTCTCGATCACCCCCTTCATTTTTGTGCTCTCCCCCAGTATCTCACTGTAAGGAGCGTTCAATTCCCCCCGGAGATAAAGGTTCTCTTGTCTGAGCGCCCTGCATTCAAGGGCCTTCTTAATGACGAGATCGAGATGGTCCGGCGAGAAGGGTTTTGTAATGAAGTCAAAGGCCCCCTCCTTCATTGCTTCCACGGCCTTTTCGATCGTACCAAAAGCCGTAATAATGATGACCGAAAGCTCCGGATACTCCTTGAGTTTTTTCAACACCTGCAAGCCACTCATATGAGGCAACTGGAGATCGAGAAACATCAGGTCGGGATCTTCCTTGGCCGCTTTATCCAGAGCCTCTTGTCCACTTTCGGCGGTAACGACGATATATCCGAGGGAGTCCAGGCGATCGTACAGGATTTTCCGGATGTCCGGATCATCGTCCACGACCAGTATTTTTCCTTTATAGGTTTTCACATCGCCACCTCATTTTCCACGGATCATCTAGAACCCAACATTCATATCGACAGGAAATGATGGCCTCCGCCGGCAAATACATGGGGGGATCATGTGTCCCCAGAATTCTCCCGGGTTCAGGAAGAGCAACTTTGATGCCATCATTTAAATAATGAATTACAACCTAACTCATTGATTAAGTAAGAATCGAATCGACGCGCCAAAAATATTGCCAGCCGAATTGTATCTAAATAGATAACAGCGTTATCCAAAGAGATACATTCAACCTATCGCCCCTCTTCCGCCCCAGGCTCGGCGAAACCGGACCTTCTCCTACAGGAAGAGGTAGTGCTCGCTACGCGGATTCAACGAATTCGAGGTCACCGGAAAAAGGCAGACGGACAAAGGTTTCCACGTCGCTTGTAGAAATATAGAGACTTAGCTTTCTTAATATGAAAAGGTTGGCCGTTTTGGTAAGGATATATTGGGAGGCTCTCCGAAACGCCGTCAAGCGGGATATGTGTTGCCCTATGCCGCATGGGAAACGCTCAGATGGTCGTTGGATCCGCGGAGCCACAGATGGCATTGAGACCATAGTCCATGGCTCGATTGTCCAACGAACTGAATTTTAGAACCTAAAATCCGGGGGGGGAAACGGGATTTAAGCCGCGCTACCCCGCCCCGGCAACAAGGAAATGGATGATAGCATAATGGAGGAAAACTTACAATATTTCTTGAATACTCATCCGGTTCGGGATTAACGAATGGGGTTTTTGATTTACGAAATCACCGTTGGTCGTCCATCGGAATGCGAAAGCAAGACCCGGACTGGTGTCGCGCCGGGATCATGACGTCTCCTGCCCCCCCGTACCTGTAACCCGCCGGGTCCTGCCGCGGCGCAGCTTGTACCCCCGGTATAGCAGCGCGCCGGAGATCCAAGCGAGAATCAGAACGACCGGATAGGCCAGCAGGCGCGGGAAGAACGAAAAGAGAATCGCCAGGGGAAGCAACAGCGCACCGGCCGCAGTCGTCATGCGAGATTCGACCGGTTCGATCACCCGACGGTTCGTGAAGGCCGCGCCGACGGCATGGCCGATGCGGATCGCCCCGGCCGCGGCGCGTCCCATGCTCCCTCCGCCGCGGGTTCGAATCGGGTGCGGATGGCGCGGTTGATTCGGCGCGCGCACCTTCTGTTTTGCATCCAGCACAATCTCGGTCGCGTTCTCCAGGTCCCGAAGGTAGGTCTGCTCCATCAGGCGCGCGAACGGTTCGTCTTCAACAACGACATCCATCTCGCAGTTTCCGAACCAACTGGCGATGTTGAGATTGGAGGAACCGACGCGCGCCCAGTGTGAATCGGCCACGGCCGTCTTCGCGTGCAGCATCGCCCCGTTCCACTCGAAGATGCGCACCCCCGCTTCCAACAAGGGCTGATACCCCGCCCGGGACAGCGGCTTCAGAACCGGAATATCCGTGGCGTTCGGCACAAGCAGGCGCACGTCCACCCCGTCCTTCGCGGCCGCCCGCAGCGATTGAACGTAGGCGGTGTTGCCGGCGTAATAGGCATCGGTCAACCAGAGGCGATTATTCGCGAGCGCGGCCACAAGGTGATCCACGCGGAACAGCCCGGCGGTCGCCGGCACGCTCGCCACCAGGCGAAGGGCCGTTTCGCCTTTCCTCGCGAGCGCCTCCCGACCGATCAACTCGCCATCGGGAATTGGCTCGCCGATCATCGCCCAGACCTCCGCGAAGGCCTGCTCGATGTCCGCCACCGACGGCCCGCGCACTTCCACTCCGGTATCGCGCCACGGTTCCCGCCTCTTTTCCGGCTCCCCGAGCCACATCCGGCCGACGCACAATCCGGTGACAAAACCCACCTCGCCGTCCACCGACAGCATCTTTCGATGGTCGCGGCTGATCCAGCCGAACGGCGAGTCCCAGCGCGGCGGGTTATAGCAACGCACCTCCACGCCGCCCGCGCGCAAGCGGTTCCAGAAAGCACGTGACGCTTTTCTGAAGCTGCCCATCCAGTCGTAAACGAGCCGCACGCGCACGCCCTCGCGCGCCTTCGCCACGAGGGCGTCGGCGAACATCCGACCCGCCTCGTCTTCCTGGACGATGTAGTTTTCGAAGTAAACATGGCGTTTTGCCGCGCGGATCGCATCGAGCCACGCCGGATAATTTTCCCGCGCGTCGATGAGGAGGCGGATTTGGTTGCCTTCGATCAGGGGGGCCCCGGCCGCG